>JAHZHY010000140.1 GCA_019420045.1 Clostridiales bacterium | reverse complement strand
CCCCCCGTCAATATTTGGAAATAAAAAACAGAGCCAAATTTGGCTCTTTTTTTTTGGTGCTTTTGCACTGTTTATTTTGTGTAGTTGTCGAAATAACCCTGCACCAGAACGATGGGAGTACCCTTGTCGCCGCTGCCGGAGGTCAGATCGCACAGCGAGCCCACCAGATCGGTCAGGCGGCGGGGTGTGGTGCCCTGGGAAACCATCTTGCCAGTGAGGTCGGCATCCTTATGTCGGATGTAATCAGAGATGGCGTCCTTCAGCTCCTTCCCTTCCAGATCGGCAAAGTCGTTATCCGCCAGATACTTCAGCTTGACTTCGTTGGGCTGACCTTCCAGGCCAGCGGTGTAAGCGGGAGCCACCACCGGATCGGCCAGTTCCCAGATCTTGCCCACCGGATCTTTGAAAGCGCCGTCACCGTAGATCATCACTTCCACATGCTTTCCGGTGCGTTCCTTCATCTGCTTCTGGATGCTTTCCACCACCGGAGCACAGTTTCTGGGGAAGAGCTTGACCCGCTCCTCGGTGGCCTTGTTGGAGCCCAGCAGACCGAACTGCTCATTGCAGCCGCTGCCATCCACCGGCTGGGTGAGGATCTCGTCCAGGCAATAGACGGTCTCGGCCCCGGCCTTCTGCAGAAGCCGCTTGGTGCGGGCACGGGTGTGAATGTCGCAGCAAAGGACCTTCTTGGTATAGTCCAGAATGGTGCGGCAGTCGTTGGCCAGAATGACCTCCACTTCACAGCCGCAGCTCTTTATCAGTTCTTTGTAATAGGCGATGTAATCCACTCCGGTGAAGGTGTGGCGGGCCGGCCCGAACAGCTGATGGAAACGCTCTTCGGTGAGCACATCGGTCCAGGGATTGATGCCCTTTTCGTCCAGGGCGTCCAGATCCACCAGGTGATTTCCCACCTCATCGGAGGGATAGCTGAGCATGAGCACGATTTTTTTGGCGCCCATGGCGATGCCCTTGAGGCACATGGCAAAACGGTTGCGGCTGAGGATGGGGAAAATCACACCCATGGTCTCTCCGCCGAATTTGCTCTTGATGTCCTGGGCGATCTGCTGCACGGTGGCATAGTTGCCCTGGGCACGGGCTACCACCGCTTCGGTCACAGCGATGATATCCTGGTCATGAATCTGAAAGCCGCCGCTTTCCGCAGCATTCAGAACACTGTCCACTACGATCTTGCTGATGTCGTCCCCTTCCCGGATAATGGGGGCGCGAATGCCCCGGGAAACGGTTCCCACTAATCTTTCCACTGTATCATACTCCCTTTGTTTGTATTCCAGATAATAAGTTGGTGTTGTTTTTCCCAACCATTTTATTATACAGGAAAAATAGCCTGGAAAAAACCATTTTTTCGTTTTTCTTCCCCCTGGTGGAAAAGTTTACAATTAAGATATAACAAATTGGTTATTTCCCATTGATAAATACTATTTGTTTTCACAACAAAAGCCGTACCACTGTGGGTACGGCTTTGATTATCAAAAACGGACTTACGATCCGGCCTGGGCCAGGGCCACGGGATGGGCTTCCTCCCACGGCTGGCGGGCCAGACTGTGAAGCACCAGCACGCAGCCGCGGACAACGGCATTGGTCTCTTCCTCATAGCTGTGCTTCTTTTCAGCAAACTCCCTCTGCTCGCTGAAAAACCGCTCCAGAGCGCCACTGCGGGAAGGGTATACATCTTCCATGGCCAGCTTTCCGGCCAAGGGCAGCTGCCGCTTCATCTGACGGCTTTGGCGCATTTCATACAGCATATGCTCTTTCAGGGTATACTGATCGTGGTGGATGTGCACCCGGCAGAAACTGTCGGCAGTATAATGACAAATCTCCCCCAAGCGGAAACTCTGGGCCAGCCGGCTCTTGGGACGCTTGGCCAAAAACCCTTCCACCCGGCTCACTGCTTCATTGATGTCGTGGTAACCGGTGACGGCATTTTTCGCCAGATCGGGGAAAATGCTCCCAAAGGCGAAGACCACCGGGGACAGGCGAACCTGAAAACGATCCCGAAGAACTCCACTGACACGACGGGCAATGCGAATGTGGGGAATGATCAGCATATTTTCTTCATCAGCTCCTAAAAGATTTTACAGGCCGGACCAAACCGGCGAAGTATTTGTGCAAAGGCCATTCCTTTCACTTATATCATATGATAAAAGCCTGCTTCTGTCATGTGTAATTTGTTAAGAATTTGAAAAGTCTTTTTTGCCCCTTGTTTGGTGGATTTGCCTTGACGGTGGCCGCTGGGGGGTGGTACCATATCTTTGTATATGGCTTTATCCCGTGAGCAGATCAGCCATATACAAAGA
>JAHZHY010000139.1 GCA_019420045.1 Clostridiales bacterium | reverse complement strand
GCCATGTACTGCATGGTGGAGCCGGGAGAATTTTCCCCGGTGCCCACGGTGGAGGCCAATGTTTCTCCCCTGGAAGGCACGGCCCAGGGGATCATCGTGGCCAATGCCAGCATTCCCTATATCGGCATCGGCCTTCTGGAAGAGCCGGTGACCTGCCGGGTGCAAAATGGCCGGATCACCGCCATCGAGGGGGGACGCCAGGCCGAAATGCTCAAGCGGGATCTGGAACAGAAGCAGGACCCCAATGTGTATAACATTGCCGAGCTGGGGGTGGGGCTCAATCCCAAGTGCCGGTTTATGGGCTTTATGCTGGAGGACGAAGGGGTGCGCGGTTCGGTGCATATCGGCATCGGCACCAGCATCACCCTGGGGGGCAATGTGAAGGCCGCCTGTCACTATGACCTGATTATGACCGAGCCCACTCTGATCGTGGACGGCCAGATGGTCCTCCACAATGGCAGCGTGGTCCGCTAGCGGAGTGCCTCCGCAGGCATACTGCGCTCCCGCGCTGAGCAATGGAAATCAGGCTGGTTGTGTCCACCTGAGCAAAGAGAGGAACGACAGCGGGGCCACCCCGCCGCTGCCGCGCCAGGCAACAGAGCGAAGGCCGATTGTATTCACTCAGGCAAAGAGAGGAACGGCCGTGGCGGCTCGCCACCAGCGGAGGCACTCCGCCCTGGCTGAGTGCGCCCGGAGCCTGGGTGCTCCGGCTCCGCCGGGAAGGGCCTGGGTGCAGTCTTAGCAAAATGCAAAAGAAAAAGCTCTCCTTTTCGGGAGAGCTTTTTTTCATCAGAGCAAATTCTGTTGCCGGGTGCGGAAGTAGCCCAGTGCCTGGGCAGTCATCCCTTTCTTTGCCCAGATACCAGACTTGCTCTTTGGTTTGCACTGGGCAAGGACTGCACTTCGGCTCCTGCCGGTGTTGGCTTGCCAGCGCCGGAGCACAGAGGCAAACAACGCATCCCCACCGGAGACAGGAACGGGAGCGGAGGCACTCCGCCTGGGATTTAGCAGGTGGCCGAGGACGAAGCTGCGTGGGATTCCAGCTGCTTTTTCTGGGGATAGGCCAGGGGAGCGGTCTTTTTCTCCAGATTTTCCCGGGCGATGGCCAGCATCAGCTTGATCCGGTTTTCCTGGTTGACGCTGGTGGCGCTGGGATCGTAGTCAATGGGCACAATGTTGGAATCGGGATAGATCTCCTTCAGCTTGCGGATCATGCCCTTGCCCACGATGTGGTTGGGCAGGCAGCCGAAGGGCTGGGTGCAGATGATGTTCTGATACCCAGCATCGATCAGTTCGGCCATCTCGGCGGTGAGCAGCCAGCCTTCGCCCATCTTGCAGCCCGAACCGATCAGCCCGCGGGACAGTTCCTTGGTGTGGTAGAAGGGGGAGGGGGCCTGGAACCGGGGCTCCTGGGACACAGCGTCGATCATGGCCTTTTCAATGCCGCAAAGATAATCCATGATCTTTTTCGCCACCATGGCTTTGATGGGACTGCCGCCATAAAGCTCCACATCGGTGATGTTGTTTTCGATGCAGTACATCACAAAATTCAGCACACCGGGGATCATCACTTCGCAATCCTCCCGGCGCAGCAGCCCTTCCAGATCGTTGTTGCCCAGCTTGGAATACTTCACATAGATCTCGCCCACGACCCCAACCTTCACTTTGGGGGTCATATGCACCGGAATGCGGGCAAAATCCCGGACGATCTCGCTCATGTTCTGGGCGATCTCCTTTTTGCCGTAGCCGCTCTTCTGCTCAAATTGCTGCACCAGCCGCTGGCTCCATGTCTCCACCAACGCCATGGCCTGGCCCTTTTCGGTCTCATAGGGCTTGACCTGGTTGGAAAGGAGCATCAGAAGGTCGCCATAGACCAGAGCGGCCATGGCCTGACGCAGCAGGGGCAGGGTGAGCTGGAAGCCCTTGTTCTTTTCCAGGCCGGAGATGTTCAGGGAGATCACCGGCACCTGGTCAAAGCCCGCCCGGTGGAGGGCTTTGCGCAGAAGATGGATGTAGTTGGAAGCCCGGCAGCCGCCGCCGGTCTGGGAGAGAAGGAGGGCGGTGTGGTCGGGGTCATAATTTCCGCTTTTCAGGGCGTCGATCATCTGGCCGATGACCAGGAGGGCCGGGTAACAGGTGTCGTTGTGCACATATTTCAGCCCGTTCTCTGTGACCGAGGGGCCGCAG
>JAHZHY010000138.1 GCA_019420045.1 Clostridiales bacterium | reverse complement strand
AGCGTCGTTTTTCATCTTGTGGAGCAGCTGCATTCCATCTTCCCCGGGCAGCATAATGTCCAGCAGTACCAGCCGGGGGGTATTTTCCTCCATCCGACGCCAAAAATCGCCGCTTTCGGCAAAGCCTTCTGCCTGATAACCGCCGCTTTTCAGGGCGTAGCAAATCAGCTCCCGAATGCTGTCGTCATCTTCCACGCAATAGATCAACGGAGATCCACTCATCTTTCTTTCCTCCCAGGGGCTTACAGAACCCTCTCATTCTTATGCTGGCCGGTAATGGAGAAAACCACCCATTCCGCCACATTGGTGGCATGGTCGCCGATGCGCTCCAGATATTTGCCCACCATCAGCAGATCCATGGCCTGCTCCCCATTGGCCGAGTCCTCCCGGATTAGGGCGATCAGATCGTTTTTCACCTGATCAAACAGGGAATCCACGGTGTCGTCACAGGCGATGACCCGCTGGGCCAGATCGATATCCCGGGCCACAAAGGCATCAATGCTCTCCTTCACCATCTTGATGGCGGCATCGGCCATGAGGGGAATATCCACCAGCTTTTTGATATATTTCTGCCCGGCCATGTAGGTGGCCAGTTCGGCGATATCACAGGCCTGATCGGCGATGCGTTCCAGGTCAGTGATGATCTTCAAAGCGGTGGAGATGATCCGCAGATCGCTGGCCACCGGCTGCTGCTGCAAAAGCAGCTTGAGGCACCGGCGCTCCACCTCTTTTTCCCGCTCATCCACTTCCCGTTCAAATTCATGGGTGCGGGCGGCTTTTTCCACATCCTGCTCCAGCAATGCGTCCTTGGCGCTTTCGATGGCCTGCTGGGACAGAGTTCCCATCTCGATGAGCAGGTCGTGGAGAGACGCCAGTTCTTTATCAAATCGATTTCTCATGTGTCCCTTTCCTCTCTTAGCCGAAACGGCCGGTGATGTAATCTTCGGTGCGCTTGTCTTTGGGCATGGAGAACAGCTCCTGGGTGGGGCTGCACTCCACCACTTCGCCCAGCAGGAAGAAGGCCGTCTGGTCAGAGATACGGGCCGCCTGCTGCATATTATGGGTGACCATGACGATGGTGTAATCCTTTTTCAGCTCCAGCGCCAGATCCTCGATCTTCATGGTGGAGATGGGGTCCAGGGCCGAAGTGGGTTCGTCCATCAGCAACACTTCCGGCTCCACCGCCAGAGCCCGGGCGATGCACAGCCGCTGCTGCTGTCCGCCGGAAAGGCCCAGGGCGCTTTTTTTCAGCCGGTCTTTCAGTTCGTCCCAGATGGCGGCGTTGCGCAGGCTCTTTTCCACGATCTCATCCAGCTGGGATTTTTTCTTGATACCGTGGGTCCGAGGACCAAAGGCAATATTGTCATAAACGCTCATAGGAAAGGGATTGGGCTTTTGGAACACCATGCCCACATTCTTCCGCAGCAGGTTGGTGTCATAATTATAATAGATATCCTGCCCATCCAGCAAGACCTTTCCGGTGATTTTGCAGCCTTCCACCAGATCGTTCATCCGGTTCAGGCTTTTGAGCAAGGTGGATTTACCGCAGCCCGAAGGGCCGATGAATGCGGTGATCTGTTTTTCCTCCAGATCCAGGTTGATATTTTTCAAGGCGTGAAAATCGCCATAATACAGGTCAAGACCAGAAATCTCAAACTTTTTCATGTTATTTCCCCTTTGTGATCCGTTTGGCAATGGCATTGGATGTGGCGTTGAGCATGAGCACCACCAAAAGCAGCACCACACCGGTGGCGAAGGCTTCGCTCGTGTGCAGGCCTTCGCTGGACAGAGCGTACATATGCACCGCCAGCGTCCGGGCCGACTCCATGGGATTGGCCGTGATCTTGGCCACCGTACCTGCGGTGTAGATCAGCGCCGCCGTCTCGCCCACGATGCGGCCCACGGCCAATATGACACCGGCCACGATGCCCGGCATGGCCGGAGGCAGCACCACCCGCACCACAGTGCGCAATTTACCGGCTCCCAGGCCGAAGCTGGCTTCCCGATAGGAATCGGGCACCGACTTGAGGGCCTCCTCGGTGGAGCGGATGATCAGGGGCAGCACCATGATAGCCAATGTGCAGGAACCGGCCAGAATGGAGTTTTTCCACTGAAGGGCGGTGACGAAAAAGAGCATACCGAACAGGCCATAGACGATGGAAGGAATGCCCGACAGGGTCTCGGCCGCCAGTCGGATGACCTCCACCACTTTATTGCCCCGCTTGGCGTACTCGGTGAGGTAAATGGCGCAGCCGATGCCCAGAGGGGTGGTGATGATCAAAGTGAGCACCGTCATATAGATGGTCATGACGATGGAGGGGAACATGGACACATTTTCGCTGTTGTATTCCAGTTCAAACAGGGAGAGTTTCAGATTGGGCACGCCCCGGATGAGAATATAAGCGATCAGGGCCAGCAGAACCCCGGCTGTGAGCAAGGCGGCTCCCCATACCAAAACCCGCATCACCAGGGAAAAGGGATCAGCCCTCAGGGATTTTTTCTGTGTATTTCCGTTCATTGTTTCAGCTCCTTGCGCTTGAGCACTGCGAAGAGTGCATTGATCAGCAGAATAAAGGCGAAGAGCACAGCACCGGTAGCGATGAGAGTCTGGCGGTGCAGGCCGGTGGCATAGCCCATTTCCAGAACAATGTTGGTGGTCATGGTGCGCACGCCGTCAAAGATGCTGTCGGGCAGACGGGGCTGGTTGCCGCAAACCCAGATCAGCGCCATGGTTTCGCCGATGACACGGCCGATGCCCAGCACCACGCCGGCCAGGATACCGGATTTGGCCGCAGGAACGATGGTTTTGAACACCGCCCGTTCGTGGCTGGCCCCCAGGGCCAGAGCGCCTTCATAATAGCTTTCAGGCACCGCCCGCAGGGCCGCTTCGCTGATGCTGATGATGGTGGGCAGCACCATGATGCCCAGAAGGATCCAGGCTGTGAACATGCTGTTGCCATCGCCGGGGAAAAACTGACGCACCAGAGGCACCAGCACCATCAGGCCAAAGAAGCCATAGACGATGGAAGGGATACCGGCCAGCAGTTCAAAGGCCGGTTTCAGCCAGCGGTGGAGCCATTTGGGACAAAACCGGGCCATAAACACGGCGGTGAGGATGCCGATGGGCACACCGATGATCAACGCGCCGCCGGTCACATAAATACTGCCCATAATCATGGGGAAAATGCCGAAGGAGGGGGTATCTGCGGTGGGTTTCCACTTGGTGCCTCCCAAAAATTCTGCAAGACCGATTTCCCGGACGGCAGCCCAACCTCCCTGGAAAATAAAGACGCAGATCAGGGTCACCGCCAGGATGCTGGCGCAGGCCGCGATGAAAAACACCACTTCCATCAGCTTTTCCTTGAAATTTTTCCGGAAGGCCGATGAACGGAAAAGAGCGGGCAGATCTTTCATATCCCGTTTCATCTTTTCCATCTCTTTTCCTCCTTTGCTTTTGCTCATCACATTGTTCATGTCATTCCTCCCACTTTCCGTGGATGGGCGCTGAGCGCCCTTTTTTCCTTTTTACCGGCTTCATTTTAGAAGCCCTTTGTAAAATCCCAAATCCTCCCTTGTAAAAAGGCCGTAAAATAGGAGTTTTCCCGTTTTCTTTTTGCCAAAAGTCCTGGCGCAGCAGGCTTTTTTGTAAAATCCATGTGGCTTCTCTTTTACAATTCCCAAAAAGCACGGCGGATACTCACATTCTCTTTTGACAGAAGAACAAGAGAGCCGGCCCGCGGTCAGCTCTCTTGTTCTCACAAATCTTCACTTGTCTCCCTCTGTTCCTCCCGGCTGTCATAAAGCTCTTCCACCGGCAAAACAATGGTAAAGGCCGTATACCGGCTGTCGCTTTGGGCAGAAATGGTACCGCCATGGGCTGTGACGATCTCTTTGGCAATGGCCAGACCCAATCCGGCTCCGCCTCGGTTTGTGGATCGGGCTCCATCCAGGCGGTAGAATTTCTCAAAAATCGTCTCCAGTTGATGAGAGGGGATGGGATGACCCTGATTGCGGATGGTAACGCGCACCTGCCCCTCTTCCCGCTCTCCCAAAATCTCTATGGGCGTGTGAGGGAAGCTATATGCCGCAGCATTTTTCAGAACATTGTTAAAAACCCGTGCCAGCTTATCCGGGTCTGCCATCAGCATCAGTCCCTCTTCCACCTGAAGCTGCACTTCTTTCCCCTCTGGCTCCAGAATGGGATAAAATTCATCGGCCAGCTGGGCCAACATCACATCCAGCCGCACCGGCTCTTTTTCCAGCACGATCTGCTGGAGACTGAACCGGGTGATCTCGAAAAATTGGTTGATGAGCTCTTCCAATCGAAAAGCCTTATCCAAAGTGATATGGGTATATTTGGCCCGTTGAGCAACAGGCATATCGGGAGCCTCTTCCAGCAGGCTCAGATAACCGATCACCGATGTGAGTGGCGTCTTGATGTCGTGGGCCAGATAGACCACCAGGTCATTTTTCCGCTGTTCACTCTCCTGAGCCTGCCACCGGCGGCGCTCCAAAGTCCCTTTGATCTGCTCCAGTTTTTCCTGGATGAAGTCCAGCTCCCGGGGCAGATCGGGTCCCGTCCGGCCTTCTTCCTGCAAAAGCTCGTCCAGCTTTTGGTCCACCATCTGAAAATACCGGCTGAACCAGCGGGTGAACTGCCAAAACAAAACGAGAAAAATGATCCCGCCCATAAGCAGAAGCCATTCGGTTTTGTTCTGCCGGAAAATTACCGCATAAACTCCAATGGCTTCGTCCCGGCTCATCCCAGAAAACCCCTGAACCGTCGACACAACAAACTCTGAAAAGGGATATTGAAGCAGATCGTCCACCAGCACAGTGCAGATCACAGCACCAATAACAAAAGTCAGCATCAAAATCCCTATCAGCTGTAAAAGCATCTTCCGCCGCAGACGGCGCAGGTCATAGCGCTGCTTTTCCCGGTGTCTTCTGCTTTGCTCAGCCATCAATCTTATACCCCACGCCCCACACCGTTTTGATGTATTTGGGCTTGTCGGTGGCATCTCCCATCTTTTCCCGCAGATGCCGGATGTGTACCATCACAGTGTTGTTGCTGTTTGTGAAATATTTTTCTCCCCAGACCGTGCGGAACAGCTCCTCGCAGCTGAGCACCTTGCCCCGGTTTTCGCACAAAAGCCACAGGATCTTGAACTCCGTGGGAGTCAGGTTCAGCGTCCGCTCATTGAGCTGGCAGGTGTGGGTGCTCCGGTCGATAAGAATACCGGCAAAATCCAGCACATCCGCTTCCTTTTTCTCCCCTTCGCTATATAGCCTGGCCCGGCGCAACTGGGCTTTCACCCGGGCCACCATCTCCAAAGGACTGAAGGGCTTTGTGATATAATCGTCGGCCCCCAGGCTCAGGCCGTTGATCTTGTCCATCTCCTCCCCCCGGGCGGTGAGCATGATCACCGGCCAGGTGTGTTTCTGACGGATGATGCGGCAAAGAGAAAAGCCATCCATCTCCGGCAGCATCACATCCAGAAGCGCCAGATCCAGGTCCTTTTCTTCGATCACCTTGAGCGCCGCTTTGCCGGTATAGCATTTATACACAGTAAAGCCCTCGTTTTCCAGATAGACCTGTACCAGATCGGCGATCTCTTTTTCATCGTCCACCACCAGGATATTGGCCTGCACAAAAACCCCTCCTTTTCTCTCTGTTCTATGATACTCCCTCCCGCCTTCTTTGGGGAGAGGGAATTTGCTTAAACTTTTCTTATGATGCCCCCCCTTTGCCATTTTTCCCCCTTTGGGGTATACTGAAACAAAACGCCAAAGGAGAAACCATATGAAGACCATCGCTGTGATCGACGGCAAAGGGGGCGGCGTGGGCAGCGCCCTCATCGGCCGACTGAAAAAAGAAGTGCCCCAGGCCCATGTGCTGGCCCTGGGCACCAATGCCCTGGCCACATCGGCCATGCTCCGGGCCGGAGCCGATGACGGGGCCACCGGAGAAAATGCCATCGTCC
>JAHZHY010000137.1 GCA_019420045.1 Clostridiales bacterium | reverse complement strand
CTCCTGAGGATGATGCAATAGTTCTTTTACCGTCAGCTCACACATTTTGTTTCATCTCATTTCTTTTGTCATTTGATAAAGCGGCTTTCAGCTTCTCTGCTTGTAAGCCTTGAGCGCCCGGGCGATCTGGTCAGGGCAGGAAGTGGTCTTCAGGCCGCAGGGCACGCCGTCAAAGCGCTCGATGACCTCGTCCACCTTCATTCCCTTCAGCAGATGAGAGATGCCCAGCAGATTTCCCGGGCAGCCCCCTGCGATCTCAATATTGCGGATGGTATCGTTATCATTATCCACCGTGATGGTATACCGTTTGGCGCACACACCTTGGGGTTCATAAACGAAAGTTTCCATTGTATCCTCCATTGCATATAGAATGACCGGCATTCCCCAGTCTTATCTATCAATCTATCACATTTGCAAACTTCTGTCCATATATCTGCCGGTAAAATCCCATTTTTTGCCCTCTTTTGCTTCTCTTCTCTCCGGCTTCCCGATCGCTTTGGTCGTTTTCACCAATTTTATGCTTGCGCAAGCAGTGTTTTTGTTTTAAACTATATGATATAGAAGCAGTTCAAATCAATCCGGCTCCCGAAAAGCCGGACCCACAAGGAGTATGTATATGAAAAAGGTCATCATCACTCTCAGCCGTGAATATGGCAGCGGCGGTCTGGCCATCGGACAACAGCTGGCCGAAGCGCTGGGCATTCCTTTCTATGACAAAAAGCTCCTCAGCCGTGCGGCAGAGGAAAGCGGTTTTTCCGAGGAGATGCTTCGTCAGGCAGAATCCAAAGCCACCAACAGCCTCCTCTATTCCCTGGCCACCAGCCTGGGCGTGGGCGCTTACGGCCCCGATACTCTCTCTTTGTATGACAAACTCTATCTGGCTCAGTTTGACATGATCCGCAAAGTGGCCGACGAAGGCTCCTGCCTGATTGTGGGCCGGTGTGCCGACTATGTGCTGCGGGCCGAGGAGAACTGCTACCACTTCTTCCTCCATGCTCCCCTGGAAAAAAGAATGGAGCGGGCAGTGAAGGAATACGGCCAGGAGCAGGACAACATCAAGAGCACCGTCCTCAAGCATGATAAAGCCCGTTCCAATTATTATTACCATTACACCAACCAAAAATGGGGCGACGCCAAGCTCTATGACATGACCCTGGACACCACCCGCACCGGTGTGGAAGGCTCTGTCAAAATGCTTCTCCACTATCTGGAGACCGTCCACGCCATCTAAACAGACAAACCAAAAAGCCCTTTCCGGAAAGCGGAAAGGGCTTTTTTCATTGCCGGTGAATTATACTATCAAGTGCAACAATTTAGGGAAATAAAAAGAAGTTCATA
>JAHZHY010000136.1 GCA_019420045.1 Clostridiales bacterium | reverse complement strand
TATTTTCCCTACATAGAGGCTTTTTTGTGCTGTCCGCATAATCTGGGGCGGTTCAGTTTCTTTCCATGGCTTTTTCTATTCTCCGGGTTTTTCTTTTCCTTTTTGGGTGATACTACCCAGTATAAAATACGGAGGGAAAGGAGAAACACCAATGGAAAAAGCCCTCACTTCCTCTTTGGAAAAAAACATCAAGCTGTTCCAGGAGATCTTCCAAGGAGACAGCACCATCATATGCCGCCGGTTTGTATCCGCTGGGCCTTTGCCTCTGGAGTGCTGTATTTTTTACTGCGACGGCATGGTGAACAACCAGATCATCAACGAGAATATCCTGCGTCCTGTCACCTTGTGGGACAGAAGCCAGGAAAACACTTTGGAAGAGACCCTGAAAACTGTGCTTCAGATCAATGAGGCCAAACAAAGCCAGGATGTGTCCTCCATGGTGCGGGATATGCTCTATGGCGACACCCTCTTTCTGTGTCAGGGCAGCGACCGGGCCCTGATCCTCAATACCAAAGGCTTTTCCATGCGCTCCATTGCCGAGCCCCAATCGGAACAGGTGCTGCGTGGGCCTCGGGAGGGCTTCACCGAAGGCATCCTGATGAACATTTCCATGATCCGCCGGAAGATCCGCTCCCCCCATCTGAAATTCGAATTTTCCCAGGTGGGCGAAGAAACCAAAACCACTCTTTGCATCTGCTATGTGGAAGGGGTGGTGGAGCCCCGGGTTCTGGAGCGGCTGCGCAGCCGTTTGAGCAAAGTGAAGATCGACGGCGTGCTGGACTCCAACTATGTGCAGGAATTCATCCGGGACAGCCCCCGCTCTCCCTTCAAAACGGTGGGAGGGACAGAAAAACCCGATGTGGTGGCCGCCTGTTTGCTGGAGGGCCGGGTGGCCGTGCTGGTGGATGGCTCGCCAGTGGTGCTGACCATGCCCTACATCTTCATGGAGCAGTTCCAATCGGGAGAGGATTACTATGTGGGCTGGCATTTTGCCGCCATCTCCCGGCTGATCCGCCTGGCTGGCTTTCTCTTTGCCATCTCGGTGGTTCCC
>JAHZHY010000135.1 GCA_019420045.1 Clostridiales bacterium | reverse complement strand
GGACGGCCATACTGCGCTCCCGGTCCGGTGGCCGGACGGCCATACTGCGCTCCCGCGCTGGGCAATAGAGCCAAGGCCGGTTGTGTGCTGGGCTTTTCTTTGCCCCGGCAAACACAACCGGCCTTTTCCGTGCACTGGGCTAGGACTGCACTTTGGCCCCTGCCGGGTGATGGTTTATCACACCCGGAGCACCCAGGCCCGCAACGCATACAGCCTTCAGCGAGTTTTGGCCGCGGCGACACGCCGCCTGGGCGTTTTCGCTATTTTTTTGTTCTTTTTTCTGACAAATATCGTCGTGATTTTCCTTTACAAATCAAACAAAACGGCTTATGATATATGGTAACATTCTGGTATCCTGCCTGAAGAGGCGAAAAAACCAGATCTTTATTTTGTAAGTCAGAGGTGAACACCTTGCAAATCGGTATCGACATCGGTTCCACCACCATCAAATGCGTGGTGCTGGACAAAACGGGCTCCATCCTTCTCAGCCGGTATGAGCGCCATTATTCCCAAATCACCGAAAAGACCACCGAAATGCTCCGCTCCATCCGGGAACTCTACCCGGCGGAACAAAGCATTTCCCTGGCCATCACCGGCTCGGCCGGCATGGGCATGGCCCAGGGCTGCGGCATTCCCTTCGTGCAGGAGGTCTATGCCACCCGTCTGGCCGCCAATACCTATCTGCCCGGCACCGATGTGATCATCGAACTGGGAGGTGAGGACGCCAAGATCCTCTTCCTCACAGGCGGCACCGAAGTGCGGATGAACGGCACCTGCGCCGGAGGCACCGGCGCCTTCATCGACCAGATGGCCACCCTGATGAAGCTGACCCCCGACGAAATGAACGAGCTGGCCGGGCAGGCCACCGAGACCTATACCATCGCTTCCCGCTGCGGCGTCTTTGCCAAAACCGACAATCGCCGGGCTGGCCCAGGGCCGCCCCATCCAGGGAAAAGTGGTCTACCTGGGCGGTCCCCTCACCTTCCTCAGCCAGCTGCGCTCGGCCTTTGACGAAACCCTGCACCTCACCGGCATCTGTCCGGAAAATTCCCTCTATTATGCCGCCCTGGGCTCGGCCCTCTCCGCCCGGGAAGCGCTGAACCTGGATGAGATCATCAACCGCCTGGAAACTTCCGGCGTCACCGGCCACTATGATTCCATCGCCC
>JAHZHY010000134.1 GCA_019420045.1 Clostridiales bacterium | reverse complement strand
TAGAAAGAAGCCAGAGCCGCCACAAAGGTGGTGGAAGTGTCGCCGTGGACCAGCACCAGATCAGGCTTGGCCTTTTCCAGCACATCCCCCAGACCGCTGAGGGCCTTGACGGTGATGCGCATCAAGGTCTGGGAAGGCTCCATGATATCCAGATCGTAATCCGGGGTGATCTGGAAAGCTTCCAGTACCTGATCCAGCATTTCCCGGTGCTGGGCAGTGACGCAGACAATGCTCTCCACTTCTTCCCGGCTCTCCAGTTCCTTCACCAGAGGCGCCATTTTGATGGCTTCCGGACGGGTGCCGAAAACCGACATCACTTTGATCTTATCCATGTTTTTCATCCCTTCCCGGGGCATCTTCCGTCCCCTTGTCCTGCTCTTTTTCCTGCTGCTCTTTTTCCATTTTCTGATCGTGGCCGGTGACACTCAGACCGATGAGAACCGAAGCCAGAATGGCCACGGCCAGGATGATGATCTTCACCTCGCCGCTGGTGGCCAGCACCACGGCGGACAAGCCCAGCACCACCGAAAGCATATACAAAATGGCAACCGACTGCTTCTGGTCAAAGCCCATATCGATGAGCCGGTGATGCACATGGCCCCGGTCGGCGTGCATGGGGCTCTGGCCCTTCAGCAGCCGGCGGATGATGGCAAAGGTGGTATCGAAGATGGGCAGGCCCAGGATGATAAAGGGCACGGCAAAGGAAATACCCACATAAAACTTGAACAAGCCCTGGATGGAAATGGTGGACAGCAAATACCCCAGGAACATGGAACCAGTGTCCCCCATAAAGATCTTAGCGGGGTTCATGTTGTAGGGCATAAAGCCCATGCAGGCACCGGCCAAAGCGGCCATGGTCACGGCGATATAGCTTTCGCTGACCAGCACGGCAATGGTGAACACCGTCACGGTGGCAATGGTGGAAACACCCACCGCCAGACCGTCCAGACCGTCGATCATGTTGACGGCGTTGGTGACGCCCACGATCCAGATCACCGTCAGGGGCACGGCCAGAAGCCCCAGTTCAAAATACTTTCCGTCGCCAAAGGGATTCATCAGCCGTTCCACCACAACGCCGGACAGCACCGGGATGAGGGCGGCCACGATCTGGCCGGCAAACTTCACCAGAGGCTTGAGAGGATGGATATCGTCCACCACACCCAGCATGACGATGAACACCGCGCCCAGCAAAATGGCTTTCATCTGGGGATCGATACGGCCAAACAGCAGAATACTGATGAGGAAGCCCAGGAAAATGGCCAGGCCTCCCAGCCGGGGAATGGGCACTTTGTGCATCCGCCGGGCATCTTTGGGCACATCGATGGCCCCTACCTTTTTGGCGAACAGCTTGACAATGGGCGTCATGGCAAAAGAAATGGCCAGAGCCACACTGAAGGCAAAAAAGGATGTGATCAAAACACTATTGTCTATCATTTTCACTCAAAGCTCCCATCAGAAGGGTTTCTTGATAAACCCGACTTTTTTATAGACCTTGTCCAGGGTACGCCGGGCAATGCGGGAAGCATTCTCTGCGCCCTGGGTATAGACCTTTTCCAGATAATCCTTGTTATTCAGAAGATCTTCTGTCTTTTCCCGCACCGGACGCAGCACTTCCACCACCGCTTCGCCCACTGCTTTTTTGAAATCGCCATAGCCCTTGCCGGCAAAGCGCTCTTCGGTCTCTTCCGGCGTGCAGCCTGCGGCCGCGCTGTAAATAGCAATCAGGTTGTTCACTCCGTATTTGCCCTCGCCCCGGCGCACTTCGCTGCCGGAATCGGTGACGGCCCGCTTGAACTTCCGCATAATGTCCTCGGGCTTGTCCATCAGAAGCACAAAAGCATTCTGGTTTTTGTCCGATTTGCTCATCTTCTTTGTAGGATCGGCCAGGGACATGATCTTAGCACCTGTTCCTGCAATGCGAGGCTCAGGCACGGTGAACACATTGCCGTAAATGCCATTGAAGCGCTCAGCAATGTCCCGGGCAATCTCCACATGCTGTTTCTGATCCTGGCCCACTGGCACAAAATCGGTCTGATACAGCAGAATATCGGAGGCCATCAGAACAGGATAGGTAAACAGGCCTGCATTCACATTATCGGCATGGGTCTTGGATTTATCCTTAAATTGAGTCATGCGGGACAACTCGCCAAACATGGTGTAGCAGTTGAGCACCCAGGAAAGCTCGGCGTGGGCCGACACATGGCTCTGGATAAACAGCAGGCTTTTTTCCGGATCGATGCCGCAGGCGATATACTGGGCCAGCACTTCCAGCGTCTGGCGACGGAGAGCCGCCGGCTCCTGGCGCACGGTGATGGAATGAAGATCCACCACGCTGAAGATGCACCGGTTTTCCTCCTGCAAAGCCACCCAGTTGCCCATGGCTCCCAGGTAGTTGCCCAGGGTCAGCTTACCCGAAGGCTGTACCCCGCTGAACACTGTTTTGGGCCGGGGAGCCTGTTGGGCTTCGGTTTCCTGTTTCTGTTCTATTTTTTCTTCCATCATTTTTCTTCACATCCTAACCCATGATCTCTCTGACGCATCTGGCCAGTATTTCCACACCCTCATCGATCTGCTCATGGCTGGGGGTGGAGTAGTTCAGCCGTACACCGGCCGAGACCTGTGTGCCATCAGCCAGGAAAGCAGCTCCCGGCACCACGGCCACCTTGTTCTGGGCGCAGCGAGCCGCCAATACCGACCCGTCCATCCCTTCCGGAAGCTGAAGCCAGACGAAGAGGCCTCCCTCCGGACGGGAGAAGGTGACCCCTTCCGGAAGATTCTTTTCCAGCAGCGACAGCATCCGGTCCCGCTTTTCCTTATAAAGAGCCGTACAGGCGGCAATGTGGGCGTCCAGATCGTACCGGGCGAAATATTCCGCCGCCACCGCCTGGAAAAACAGGTTGGAATGGACATCTCCGGCCTGCTTCAATGCTGTCATGCGGGCGATCACATCTTTGTGGGCCTGGGCGTAACCCAGACGCACGCCGGGGGACAGAATTTTGGAAAGAGACCCTGCAAAAATCACCCGTCCCTCTTCATCCAGGCTTTTGAGAGGCGGCTGGTATTCCCCGCTGATCCGCAGTTCAAAATAAGGGTTGTCTTCCAGAATCATCACATCATACTTCTGAGCCAGTTGGTAGATAGCCCGGCGCTTTTCCATACTGGTGGAAAAACCGGTAGGGTTCTGGAAAGTGGTAATCACATAGATGAACTTTATCTGCTTTTCTTCTTTCAGCAGTTTTTCCAGCCGGTTCAGATCCATGCCGTCCTGCTCCATGGCCACCGGCAAAATGCGGGCCCCTGCCGAGCGGAAGGTGTTCAGCGCCCCCATGAAGGTGGGCTCTTCCACAATCACAGCATCTCCCGGATTCACCATCAGGCGAGTGAACAGATCGATGGCCTGCTGTCCACCGCTGGTGATCATCAACTGGTCAAACTCCCGGCCCGTGCCGTGTTTGCCCACCATCCGGTTTTGAAGGAACTCCCGCAGAGGACCATAGCCCTCGCTGACGCCATACTGGAACAGAGCCGCCGCTCCCTTTTGAGCAAACAGGTCCTTTGTCACCTGTTCCATTTCCTTCAGCGGGAAGGTCTCCGCCGAAGGGTTGCCCGCCGAAAAGGGGATCACCCCGGGGGCCGATGCCATTTTCAGCACATCGCCGCCGGCTGGCGGAGCCATGTGCTGAAATCTATCCAAAAAATGAAATTCCATTTTTTCTTTCCTCCTTGGGGAAATGTCCCACAGGCATATAAAGTGATTTTAACACATGGGTCCCTTTGGGACAAGAGCTTTGGGGATTTTACCGGGATAATTCCTCCATTTTTACAAAAGATAAAAGCATCTTTCCAGTATCTTTTTTGAATCTGCCGTGAAGGGAGCCTATTGCCATGTACGAGACCATCCGCGCAAAGCGCACGATCAGCTTTTTGCTCTGCGTCAGTCTGCTTTCTCTGACTGCCGCTTTTTTCTTCCGCTTCCGCTGGGAAGAGGCCCAGCGCCGTGAGGTGCAGCTGCGTCAGCAAGCCTATTCCCAGCTGGTCAGCAGCGTCTCCTCTTTGGAGACCGCCTTGCAGAAGGCCCGCTGCTCCGGCACCGCTTCCATGCTCTCCCAGATGTCGGCCCAGATCTGGCGGGAGGCCGCCTCAGCTTCCCAGGCCCTCTCTTCCCTCCCCCCGGAAACAGAAGGGCTGCAGCAGGTGCAGAAATTCATCAACCAGACGGGAGAATATGCCTATACTCTCATCGGTCAGAAAATTGCTCTGACAGAGCAGGAATATGACACCCTCTCCGATCTCCATCAGGCCGCCGACCGGCTCTCCCTGGAGCTTCTGTCCACCCAGGCCGCCCTGGGGGAAAACCTGCATTTTCCCCAGCAAGCCGTATCCGCCGGGGACTTTGACACCGATACCCCGGAACAGGAAGATTATCCCTCCCTCACCTATGATGGCCCTTTCTCCGATCATCTGGATCAGCTGGAGCCGCTGGCCCTCCAGTCCTTGCCTATCCTGTCCCCGGAAGAGGCCCTCACCCAGGGTGCGGCCTTCTGCGGTCTTCCTCCTGATGCCCTCACCGTCACCGGCGAAACCGAAGGAGACATCCCCTGTTACCGCCTGGAAGGGGAAAACCTCTCCTTGCTGCTGACAAAGCAAGGTGGCCGGGCGCTGCTGCTCACCGATGGCCGAGAGCTCACCGCTCCCACCCTGTCCCCCCAGAAAGGAGCGGAGATCGCTCAGGAATTTCTCCGCAGCCGAGGCTACGCCAATATGTGCCGCAGCTATTATGAGACAAACCAGGGTACTGTGACAGTGAACTTTGCGCCGGTGGAAGAAGGGCGGCTGCTTTAC
>JAHZHY010000133.1 GCA_019420045.1 Clostridiales bacterium | reverse complement strand
TCGGCCATCTCCATTGCCATGGGCGGCCTTTTCATCCCGGTGAGCGAAAGCCTGCGGGTGTATTTTTCCTTCATCCCCCGTGCCATCCTGGGGGCTGTGTGCGGACCTGTGGTGGGTCTGGTGGCCGGAGCGGTCATCGATCTGACGGAGTTTTTCCTCTTTCCCACAGGTTTCAGCTTCTTCCCCGGCTACACCCTGAACACCATGCTGGGCGTCTTTTTCTATGGCCTGTTCCTCTACCGGCAGAAGCCCAACCTGCCCCGGCTGGCCGGCGCCCGTATCTGCATCGCCTATCTGATCAATGTGGGACTTGGCTCTCTGTGGAATGCCATTCTGCTGGGCAAGGCCTTCTGGTTCTATGCCGCCAAAAGCCTGGTAAAAAACACCGTGATGATCCCCATTGAAGTGATCATCCTGCTGGTGCTGTTCAAGGCTCTGGAGCCGGTGCTCCAGCGCTCCGGCCTGATGCCTTCGGCCAAGGCCGGTTCCCGCCGCTGATTTTTGACTCCCATCCTAAATGAAAAAGACGGGCTGGCCGCCCGTCTGAGCGTGTCGAAAAAGTGGTGAAAGCCACTTTTTCGAGTTTTTACAAGGGTCTGCATGCACGCCTTCGGCGCACACTGGCCCCTTGATTGGTGCAAAAACCGCCGCACAGGTCGCCGGTTTTTGCAGATTGTTTAAGGGTAAGACAAACTGCTCCTCTGGCCATATCAATTTTTCTGCAATCTGGACGGGCTGGCCGCCCGTCTTTTTTTCTGCTTTCCAGGGCCTTGCCAAAAACAAGCCGCCCCGTTACAATAGACATATATGTATGAAAAATAAAAGGGAGCGGACACTATGGGTATACACGACGGTCACAGAGAACGGATGCGCCAGCGCTATGACCAACTGGGCGCCGTTGGGTTTCACGACCACGAAATGCTGGAAATGCTTCTCAGCTGCGCTCTGCCCCGGGTGGACACCAATCCCATCGCCCACGAACTGCTCCATGTATACGGCTCCCTCCATGGCATCTGTCATGCGCCCCGGGAGTCTTTGCAGAAGATCCCCGGCATCGGCCCCAATGCCGCCACTTTGCTGCGGCTCATCCCCGGCCTGTGCCGGATGTACTACTCCGAACAAGAAACCCATGTGGTCCTGAACAGCCCGGAAAAATGCGCCGCCTATCTGATCCCCCGGTTCATCGGCCGGACGGTGGAAACCGTCTTTCTCCTATGCACCGACAGCAAGCACCGCCTGCTCAGCTGCATCCTGCTGGCCACCGGCAATTTAAACAGCGCCGCCGTCAGCTCCCGTTCGGTGGTTGAAACCGCTTTGCGTTTCAATGCCGCCCATGTGGTGCTGGCCCACAACCATCCCAATGGAGTGGCTTTGCCCTCGGAAGAGGACCTGCACACCACCGACCGGTTGTACAATGCCCTGGCTGGCGTCACGGTGCATCTGGTGGATCACATCATCGTGGCCGACAACGACTATGTGTCCATGGCCGATTCCGGCTACTTTTCCATGAACGCTTCCTATTATCCATAACATCCAGTATCCGGCAAATGGTTGTGCCGGAACAAATGTTCTGCTATAATGTTGCCAGAAGCGCCGCCCTGTTTGGCGCGGCGCCTTTTACTGCCCAAAGCAAAGGAGGGGCACTATGCCGGAATTTCAGATCGTCAGCGATTACAAACCTTCGGGAGATCAGCCGGAGGCCATCGAAAAACTGGCCCAAGGGGTGGAGCTGGGCCTGCCGGAACAGACCCTTTTGGGCGTCACCGGCTCGGGCAAAACCTTCACCATGGCTAACATCATCCAAAAAGTGCAGCGGCCCACCTTGGTTCTGGCCCACAACAAAACCCTGGCCGCCCAGCTCTGCTCGGAGTTCCGGGAGTTTTTCCCCCACAACGCCGTGGAGTTTTTCGTCTCCTACTACGATTACTATCAGCCGGAGGCCTATATCCCCTCCACCG
The DNA here is from genome assembly GCA_019420045.1 of Clostridiales bacterium. Classification (GTDB taxonomy): domain Bacteria; phylum Bacillota; class Clostridia; order Oscillospirales; family Butyricicoccaceae; genus Pseudobutyricicoccus. The sequence continues at coordinate 1,919 of JAHZHY010000133.1, read as the reverse complement.
ATACCTATATTGAAAAAGACTCCGATGTAAACAGCGAGCTGGACCGGCTGCGCCACTCGGCCACCTCTGCCCTGTTTGAGCGGCGGGATGTGATCATCGTAGCCAGCGTCTCCTGCATCTATTCCCTGGGCGACCCCATCGACTATGCCAACATGGTGATCTCCCTGCGCACCGGCCAGGTGCGGGACCGGGACGAGATCTGCCGCAAGCTGGTGGAGATCCAGTACGAACGCAACGACATCAGCTTTGACCGCAACCGCTTCCGGGTGCGTGGAGATACCCTGGAGATCCACCTGGCCTACACCGACGACTACGCCATCCGGGTGGAGTTTTTCGGCGATGAGATCGACCGGATCTCCGAAATCAACATCGTCACCGGCCAGGTGCGCCGGGTGGTGGACCATGTAGCCATCTACCCCGCCTCCCACTATGTCACCCCCAAGGACAAGCTGGAGGTGGCCATCCGGGAAATCGAAGAAGAGGCCAAAGAGCGGGTAGCCTTCTTTGAAAAAGAGGGCAAACTCATCGAAGCCCAGCGGATCAAGCAGCGCACCGCCTATGATATGGAAATGCTGCGGGAGATCGGCTTTTGCAGCGGCATTGAAAACTATTCCCGGGTGCTTTCCGGCCGGGCTCCCGGCTCGGCCCCTCACACCTTGCTGGACTATTTCCCCAAAGATTTCCTGATGATCATCGACGAATCCCATGTGACCCTGCCCCAGGTACGGGCCATGTACCATGGGGATCGAGCCCGGAAGGAAATGCTGGTGGACTACGGCTTCCGCCTGCCCTCGGCCTTTGACAACCGGCCACTCAATTTCCCGGAATTCCAGGAACGGATCAACCAGGTGATCTATGTCAGCGCCACCCCGGGAGAATACGAGCGTACCCGCTCTTCCCAGACGGTGGAGCAGGTCATCCGCCCCACGGGACTTCTGGACCCGGAGGTCATCGTCCGGCCGGTGGAAGGCCAGATCGACGACCTGATCGACGAGATCCGCCAGCGGGAAAAACAGAAGGAGCGGGTGCTGGTCACCACTCTCACCAAGCGGATGGCCGAGGACCTTACCGACTATCTCCGCCAGGAGGGCATCGCCTGCCGGTATATGCACCACGACATCGACACCATCGAACGGATGCAGCTTTTGCGGGACCTCCGTTTGGGCGAATTCCAGGTGCTCATCGGCATCAACCTTCTGCGTGAAGGTCTTGACCTGCCGGAAGTGTCCCTGGTAGCCATTCTGGACGCCGACAAGGAAGGTTTCCTGCGCAGCGAAACCTCCCTCATCCAGACCATCGGCCGGGCAGCCCGAAATGCCCACGGCCAGGTGATCATGTACGCCGACACCATCACCCCCTCCATGGACCGGGCCATCCGGGAAACCCAGCGCCGCCGGTCCATCCAGGACGATTACAACAAGCGCCACGGCATCACCCCCAAAACGGTGTTCAAAAGCGTGCGGGATGTGATCGAGATCTCCCGGGATGCCAGCACCCTGGCTATGCCGGCGGACAGCCTGAAAAAAATGACCAAGAAACAGAAGGAACTGACCATACAGAAGCTGGAAAAGGATATGCGGGAAGCGGCCAAGATGCTGGAATTCGAATACGCTGCCGTGCTCCGGGACCAGCTGAAAAAGCTTCGGGAGGAAAAATAGCCTCCTCATCCCAGAAGAAAGGCCCCCGGGGTATCATCCCCCGGGGGATTGGTTTGAAAAAGTATGATCGACAAAATCATCATCAAAGGGGCCCGGGTACACAACCTGAAGAATGTGGATGTGACCATCCCCCGGGACACCCTCACCGTGGTTACCGGCATTTCCGGCTCGGGCAAAAGCTCTCTGGCTTTTGACACCATTTATGCCGAGGGACAGCGGCGGTATGTGGAATCCCTCTCCTCCTATGCCCGGATGTTTCTG
>JAHZHY010000132.1:6200-7186 GCA_019420045.1 Clostridiales bacterium | reverse complement strand
AGAGGGATGGGACCAGCGGCACGCTGGTCCACAACCCATAGAGCCTGGGGGAGTTATACCTGCTGAGACACTCCGCCGCTGCTTAAAAAGTAAATGACCTTTTGCAGCACCGGCTGCTGCCATACCTTTTCATAGGCCCGGGCGTAAATATCCAGCTGGGGCGCATAGCGGGCGGCGTGGGCCGCTTCCTCTCCCGGAGTTACCCGGTCACTTTTGAAATCCAGAATAATGGCCCCCTCCGGGGTCTTTATCACCAGATCCATCACCCCGTTCATCAGAATCTCTTCCTCTTCTTCCTCCCCCAGTCCCAGTTCCTTGGGTGAGAAAAGGGCGGAAAACTGATATTCCCGCAAGCAGGGGTTCTCCCGGGCCAGCTTTCCCCATTGGGAACGGGCAAAATCGGAAATGGCCTCCACCGGCACCCGGTCCAGGTTCTCCCCTTTCAGCTCCCCCTCTTGCAGCCGCCGTAGCTCCTGGGCGGCCCCTTCCGGCGTCAGGCAGTTTTCCAGCTGCACCAGCTGCATACACCGGTGGATCAGAGTGCCCCGGCTCATGGCCTGCTCCCGGGTCTGGCCCTGGTACAGCCGGATACGAGCTTCCTGCCGCCGCCACTCCAGCCGCGGGGTGTCCTCCATAGTTATAAGGGCGGTAGGAGTCAGCTTGGAGGGCAGGCGGCTCTCCTTTTCATAGGGATATTGGAAGGCCTGCATGGCCCGATAGGGGGCCAGATCGGGCAGCGGCTCCCGTTCTTGCTTTTCGGTCTCGGTCTGCTGGGTGTCCACCTTCAACACCGCCGGGTCATAGGGCTGCACATGGCAAATCAGCTCTTCTTTCTCTCCGGAAAGGGGGAAGTCCATGGCTCCCAGGCCTCCATAGGCCCGCAATTCCTCTGCTCCTTTGTGGCACAGAAGGGGCGCTCCCACCAGCAGAGTAGCGCTGCCTTGTCCGGCGCACTCCCGCCAGGGCAATTTATCCCCCTCCAGAGC
>JAHZHY010000132.1:0-6190 GCA_019420045.1 Clostridiales bacterium | reverse complement strand
AGTTCCTCCGGGCTGCCCACAGCCACCAGACGCCCACTGACGGATGGCCGAGACGGCATCGGGCAGGGACAGAATGAGCACCAGCTTCTCCCTGGCCCGGGTCATAGCCACATAGAGCTTCCGTTCCTCTTCCTCCCGGCTTTGGCGCAGAGCCTTGGCAAAGATGGCGTTTTCCATCTGAGTGGCCGTCTCGGTGCGCAGCTTTTCGTCCCGCAGGGAAAAGGCCACCCCCAGCGTTTTGTCGATAGCCAGGCTCTGGCGCATCTCATCGGTGTTGTACCGCTTGCTCAGATCGGGAAGCAGCACAATGGGGAATTCCAGCCCCTTGGAGCGGTGGATGCTCATCAGCGCCACACCATCGCCCCCTTCCGGTGGCACCCGCTCCCCTTCCTTGGCCCGCTCTTCCAGCTGACGGAGAAAGCCCAGCAGCCCCCGCCGCCCGGTCTTTTCATATTCCAGCCCCAGCTGATAGAGCCGGTGCAGATTCCGCCGCCGGGTATTGCCTCCGTCCAGGGCCTGGAACACGCCCAGCGCCCCGGTCTCCTGGTAGATCAGGGACAAAAGCTGCCCGGCCCCCAGATCGGGGGCATACTGGCGCAGCCGGTAAAGAAGGGCCATAAACTCCTTGGCCCGGGGCAGATCGCTCTCCTTCAGAGCGTCATAGAAATCCCCCTCCCGGCGGCTTTGCCGGATGGTGAGCAGCTCGTCAGGCGTAAAGAGGAACAAAGGCGATCGAAGCACCGAAATGAGAGGGATGTCCTGGCGGGGGTTGTCGATGATGGCCAGGAAAGAGCGCATCACCGCCATCTCCACAGTGGAAAACAGATCTCCCCCTCCTGCGGCGCAAGGAATCCCCTCCTCTTCCAGGGCCTTCTGATACAGGGGCGCTTTGGAGGTGAAGGAGCTGAGCAAAATAGCCACATCTCCCGGCTTTGCCGGGCGGCTCTCCCCTTTTTCCTCCACCCGGCACTCCTTCAGAAGGGCCTTCACCCGCTTTGCGGTGAAAGCAGCTTCATAAAGGGCCTTGCCGCTTTCCTCCCCCGGCTCCTTTTCCCGCTTCATATCCAGCACCCACACTTCGGCGGGACAATTCCCCTGGTATTCCGCCCCGGGATACAGGGCCTCCCGGCTGTCGTAGTCCACGCCGCCGAAAGAACGGCTCATGGTGCGGGAGAAGATAAAATTGCACAGGGACAGGACCTCCCGTCGGGAGCGGAAATTCCGGTTGAGCATCAGCCGTTTTTCCGCCCCCTGGGGGTCTTTTTCGTAGTCTTGGTAGCTGTAATATTTGTGGACGAAGATCTCCGGCTCGGCCAGGCGGAAACGGTAGATGCTCTGCTTCACATCTCCCACCATAAACAGGCTCCCGCTCTCTCCCCGGAGGGCGGCAAAGATCTTTTCCTGCACCCCGTTGCTATCCTGGTATTCGTCCACCAGAATCTCCCCGATGCCCTGGGCCACCTGCCGGGCCAGAGGGGTCACATTCCCTTCCTTATCATAAAGAAGGGCCAGCGCACCGTGTTCCAGGTCGCTGAAATCCAGGGCGGCCCGCTGCTCTTTCAACCGGCGGTACTGCTCCCGGAAAGCCTTTTCCAACTGGATCAGTCCCCGGAGAATGGGCAAAGACCGCTCCCCTTCCTGCTGCACCGCCGAAAGGGGCCGGGAGCAGGTCTCTTCCCGCAGCCGCTCCACTTCCTGGGAAAAGCCGTCCCGCAGGGCTTTCAGCCGGTCGAGAAAATCCTTGTCCTCGCCCCGCACCGCTCCCACCCGGGGCTTTGCCCAGCCGGACAGGGCCTGATAACAGGCATCCCAGCCCTCTTTTGCCCCTTCTCTTATGGCTTTGGCCCCTTCCAGACAGGCGGAAAAGGCCGGGCCATAGCCCTTCTCGATAGCGGGAGAAAAGGCGATCTCCTCCAAAGCCTCTCCCAGCTTGTTCTGCCAGAAGGCCATGGACCCATCGCATTCCGCCAGGCTCTCCTGGCAGAAAGGAGCCTGTGTAAGCTCGCCTTTTGCCAGGCTTTCCATGGAGGACAGGGCAAAATCCAAAAACCCCTCCGGGTCCGGGTGGCTCATCAAGGAGTCGTACAGATGCAGCACCGCCCGGCCCAGGTTCTTGTCCCCCCGCTCTTCGGCGAAATTCTCCAAAGCGGCCAGAAAGTCCGGGTCCTCTCCCTGGCTTTCGTACCACTCTTCCAGGGTATCCTCCAAGGCCTGTTCCTTCAGCAGACGGCTTTCGCTCTCTTCCAGCAGCCGGAAAGCCGGGGGCAGACCCAGCAGGGCAAAATTCTGCCGCAGCAGCCCCAGGCAGAAGGAATGGACCGTCTGGATGGGGGCCGAACCCAGCAAAGCCAGCTGGCGGCGGAGACGGCGGGAGGCCGGATGCAAAGCCAGCTCATCCAGCAGACGCTTGCCAATGCGCTGGCGCATTTCCATGGCAGCCGCATTGGTAAAGGTGACGATGAGCATCTGGGATAATTCCAGCCCTTCCGGCTCCAGCAGACGCCTTATCACCCGCTCCACCAGCACCGCCGTTTTGCCGCTGCCTGCGGCGGCGGCCACGATCAGGCTGCCGCCCCGGCTTTCAATGGCCTGGCGCTGTTCTTTGGTAAACTCAACGGCCATGGTGTGTTTCCTCCTCTTCTTCCTCTGTGAGACGGGCGTAGACCTCTTCCTGGGAAAGCACCCGGGCCAGCCGGGGTGCATCCTTGGCCATGGTCTCATCATAGTGGCAGGCGTCCTTGTAGGGGCAGAAATTGCACACCGACGCCCCAGGGCCGGTGACCAGCGGCTGGGCCTCAATGTCCCCTCGGGTGATGAGAGCGCACAGGCGGCGCAGCTGCCGGTCCACCCCTCGGGTGAGCTTTTCCAGCCCCTCCCGGCTGGTGACCGAAGAGGTGCTCTTCAGCCCGCCCCCTTTTTTCACGCTGACGGGCAAAAAGCGGAAGTCCCCCTCCTGCCGGTCTTCCATGGCCTGCAAAATCGGCTCTTCGTCCAGCACGATGCCGATGCGCCGCAATTCTTTGCTCAGCTTCCCTTCCCCGTCCTCGCCGTAACCCACCTGCACATAGGGGGTCTTGGCCGGGATATAGAGCACTCCGGCGGTCTGGATCTGCTGGGCCCCGTCTCCCAGGCGCTCCCGGGCCTTTTCCAGCACCGCTTCTCTGCCGAAGCCCACCATCAGCAGATAGACGAACATCTGCATATTGATGCCATAGAGCAGGTCGGACAGATGGAAGGTCTTTTTGCCGGTTTTGTAATCGGCCACTTTTACATACAAAGTGCCGTCCTGGATAAAGCCGTCCAGCCGGTCGATCTTGCCGCTGAGGGTCAGGCTCACCCCGTCCCCTTCCAGCAGAATGGGCGGGTATTCTTCCCCCGGGCCGAAGGCCATCTCAAAGGCAATGGGCCGGAATTTGGACAGGCTCAGCTCCTGCCACACATCCTCCACAATGGACACCACCATCCGCTGGATGCGGCGGAAAATGGCCCGGAACCGGGGACTTTCCTCTTCCAGATGGGGCAGGGTCTTTTCCTTCACCTGGGCGATGGCCCGCAGGGCGGCTTTCCGCGGCTCCTGTTCCTCTCCCTCTTCCAGCAGCCGCACCGCCCGCTCCACCACTTCGTGGAGGAAGGTGCCGGTTTCCGGCGCGCCGAAAGTGGCCCGCTTCCGCTCCTTGGCATGAAGGCCGTATTCCATGAAATAGGAGAACCGGCAAGCGGCCACTTTTTCCGCCCGGGATGCAGTGATGCGGATGCGCTTGCCGTAGGCGGCGGCCACCAGCTCCCGGGAGCGGATGGGCCCGCGGGGAGAAACGGCATAGCGACGCAGGGCTTCAAAGTGGTTCTGCTCCTCTTCTCCCTTCTCTTCTTCCAAGGAAAGAGCGGCTCTGGCCCAGATGTCCCCTTCTCCCTGGCAGGCGGCGCAGGCCAGCTCCCAGGCGGGACGGGGGGCCAGCAGACGGAAATCCCCCGACGGACGGCTCATTTCCAGACCAGGCAGCAGATGAAGCATCCGCTCCACCAGATAGGAGGGGCGGCAAACGGTGCCTCCGGAAAGGGTCTGGGGGCAGAGCACTGCCAGATGCTTGTGGGGCGCCGCAAAGGCGTGGTAAATCTGGCTCTGGGCCTCATAGGCCTGCTCTTCGGCGGTCTGGGTCAGGGTCACCCCGGCCCGCAATAGCCCATCCCGTTCCTCTTCAGTGAGCAGGCTGCCTCCGCCCACCGCCGGTGGCAAAGCCCCTTCCCTGGCCCCCAGGATGATGAGGAACTCCACCCCGGCAAAACTCTGCCGGTCGAAGGAAGCGGCCTGGACATGGTCCAGAGACACCGGAATGGCCGCCACCTGGTATTGGGAGAGCATCAGCCGCCACAGGCGGCAAAATTCCCCAGCGTCCATCTGCTGTCCGTTCATGGCGGCGGAAAACTGGCAGAGAGCCCCCTGCAAAATGTCATAGAGCTGGCTGTATTCGGCGCTCTCTCTGGCCCGGCCCTGCTCTTCCAGACTGTGGGCCTTTTCCGAGAGGGCCTGCTCCATGCCGGTCTCCTGCAAAAACCGTTCCAGAGCCTGGGCATAGTCCGGCCCCTGACGGCTCACTTTCAGGGCCTTTATCAGATTCTCAAAGGCCGGGGCGATCTTCTGCCGGATGTGTTCCAGTTCCAGCAAAGCCCCCGGGTCCTCTTTGGCCCCGTAACCTCCGGGATTTTTCCGGAATGGGGAAAAATACTGTTTGCCCCGGATGTTGTGCATCAGCACATAGTTTTCCAGCTTGTCGCATTCCTCCATGGTGAGGGGAGACAGGCCGCTTTTCAGATAGGCGAACACATCCTCATAGCCCATGCCCTGACAGGCGGCCAGCAAAGCTCCCTGCTGGGCGGCCAGCACCGGCTTTTGCAGGATATCGCTTTTCTCTCCCAGGAACAACGGCACCTGCCATTTCTGAAAGGCGCTTTCCAGCAGCGGGGCATAGGTCTCCATATCGGAGCAGGCCACCACCATGTTCCGGCAGCGCATCCCCTCTCCCATGGCGCCCCGGCAAAGAGATGCGGCAAATTCGCATTCCTCCTGGGGGTCCGAAAGGGTGTAAATGTTTACCCCTTGCCAGGCATTTTCCGTGGGAGAAGCGGCATAATCAAAGAGATCCCGCTCCAGCACAGAGAGGGCTGGCGGCAAGTCCCCTTCCTTCCGCTGCAAAGGACACACTTTGAGGGGGCGGTTGATTTTTTGGCAGATCCCGGCCAGACGCTGCAAAAATTTCTCCTGCTCCAAAAAAAGCCGGTCTTCTTTTTCCCAAAGCAGGGCAAAAGCGGCGGAATGGCATTTTTCCAGCAGCACCTCCACAATGCTCCGCTCCTGGGCGGTCATGCCGGAAAAGCCGTCAAAATAAAGATCCCAACCCCGGCCGAAGTCCGATGGGACCAGAGCCTCCCGGCAGGCCGTCAGCAGATCTTTGTCATCCAGCGGCAAATCCTTCGTCACACTTTGATAAGCGGCATAACAGAGGGAAAGGTCACGGACTTTACTCCGGCTTTCTCCCAGGCTTTCGGCAGCCTGGGCCAGATCCTCCGGGGCCACCTGGCAGCTTTTCAGCTCGCTCACCAGTTCCAGCATGCCCCCGGCCAGCTCTGGCCGGGCCGAGAGAGAGAAATGGGTCAGGCTATCCCCGCACAGAGACAGCGCCCGGTGCATGGCCAGCACCCGGCCGCCGCCGTCCAGCAATGCAGGCGGGTGTCCCCCCTCCCCCAGCACTCGCTGGGCCAAACGCTTGAAGGTGAGCACTTCGGCAAAGCGGGCGATGGGATTGCCCTGGGACTGAAGCAGCCGCCGTTCACTTTCGTGGGAGAGCATTTCGGGCACGATCAACAGCTGCCGCCGCCCGGAGACGGCCCCCTCCCCCATGGCAGAAAGCAGGGCCTCGGTTTTGCCGCACCCCGCCCGGCCGGTGTAAATGGTCACCATATCATAAACCTCCCCCAAAGAGATAGGCAATCTGATACCATGACGCCAATGCGGCATGGTATATTGGCCGTGTTTTCGATTGTCCCGCAAGGGACGAGAAAACGGCCGCAAAAATCTGTATAATAACCGTTTTGCGGTTATTATATCACTTTCAGGGGGAAAGCAGCAACAGCCCCCGCCGGGTTTTCCCGGCGGGGGCAAAACAAAATATCCTATTATCCCAGAGCGTGGCGC
>JAHZHY010000131.1:2123-10512 GCA_019420045.1 Clostridiales bacterium | reverse complement strand
GTACGAAGCCATTATCATCAACAACAACCCGGAGACTGTTTCCACCGACTACACCGTCAGCGATAAGCTGTATTTTGAGCCCCTGTGCGTGGAAGATGTGATGAACCTGATCCATCTGGAAAATCCCATGGGCGTTGTGGTCTCTCTGGGCGGTCAGACCGCCATCAACCTGGCCGAGCGGCTCCACAAGCTGGGTGTCAAGATCATCGGCACCGGTGTGGAAGCCATCGACAAGGCGGAAAACCGTGACAGCTTTGAAAAGCTGATGCACGAGCTGAACATTCCCCAGCCTGCCGGTAAGGCGGTGACCCGCATTGAGGACGGCATCCGGGTGGCAAACGAAATCGGCTATCCTGTGCTGGTGCGTCCTTCCTATGTACTGGGCGGCCGGGCCATGCAGATCGTCCGGGACGACGAGCAGCTGCGCCGGTATCTGGCCGAAGCCGTGGTGGCCAGCGAAGAGCACCCCGTGCTGGTGGACAAGTACATCTCCGGCAAGGAGCTGGAAGTAGACGCCATCTGCGACGGTGAGACCGTGCTCATCCCCGGCATCATGGAGCATGTGGAGCACACCGGTGTCCATTCCGGCGACTCCTTCAGCGTCTATCCCACCTTCTCTGTGGGTGAAAAGGCCCGCAAGGCCATTCTGGACTATACCATCCGTCTGGGACGGGGCATCGGTATCCAGGGTCTGTTCAACATCCAGTTTATCGTCAGCGAGGACGAGACCGTCCATGTTATCGAGGTCAACCCCCGTTCCTCCCGTACCGTGCCCTTCCTCTCCAAGGCCACCGGTATTCCTCTGCCCAAGATCGCCACAAAGGTCATGCTGGGCCAGAGCCTGAAAGAACAGGGCTATGAGACCGGAGAAGCTCCCCGGAAGAACCGCTGGTATGTCAAGGCACCGGTGTTCAGCTTCAGCAAGCTGCGCGGCGCTGATGTGTACCTGTCTCCCGAGATGAAGTCCACCGGCGAAGCCATCGGCTATGACAACAGCCTGAACCGTGCGCTGTATAAGGCCCTGAAGGCCGCCAATATGCGGGTGGCCAACTATGGCACCGTGTTCTTCACCATCGCCGACCACGACAAAGAGCGTGCGCTGCCCCTGGTGCGCCGGTTCTACAACCTGGGCTTCAACATCGAAGCTACCCGGGGCACAGCCCAGTTCCTCAAGGAGCATGGCATCCGCACCCGCAGCCGGAAAAAGATCAGCGAAGGCAGCGAGGAGATTCTGGATTCCCTGCGGGCCGGTCATGTGACCTACATGATCAACACCCTGGGGCCCAATGAAATGGCCAACACCGACGGCTTTGCCATCCGCCGCAGCGCTGTGGAAAACAATGTGACCATGTTCACCTCTCTGGACACCGTCAGCGTGCTGCTGGATGTGCTGGAAGAGATCACCGTGGGCGTCTCCACCATCGACAGCGAAGGGGAAAGCAAATGACAAACGGTATGTATGAGATCGTCAGCAATCGGCGCATCGCCCAGGACACCTATGAAATGGTGCTCCAGGGGGATCTGAGCTTTGCGGAAAATCCCGGACAGTTCGTCAACATCAAGCTGGAGGGGCTGTATCTGCGCCGCCCCATCAGCATCTGCGATTGGGACGACGCCACCCTCACCCTGATCTACAAAGTGGTGGGCAAGGGTACACAGCAGCTGGCCGGGATGAAGCCGGGGAAAGAGCTGGATCTTCTCTGCGGTCTGGGCAATGGCTTTGATATGAAAAAAGCCGGGGAGCACAGTCTGCTCATCGGCGGAGGGGTGGGGGTTCCCCCCCTCTACGGCCTGGCCCGGCGCATGGTGTATGAAGGAAAGAAAGTCACCGCCGTTCTGGGCTTCGGTAACAAGAACCAGGCCTTTTATGTGGAAAAGTTCAAGGCCCTTGGCTGCCCGGTAGAGGTAGCCACCGAGGACGGCAGCCTGGGGACAAAGGGATTTGTCACCCATGTGATGGAAAACCTGTCCTATGATTATTATTTCGCCTGCGGCCCCATGCCCATGCTTCGGGCGGTGCACGCCTGCGGAAGACCGGGCCAGCTTTCCTTTGAAGAGCGGATGGGCTGCGGCTTCGGCGCCTGCATGGGCTGCAGCTGCGAAACTCTGGTGGGCAACAAGCGCATTTGTGTGGACGGCCCTGTGATGGATAGCAGCGAGGTGAAATTCTAAAGAGCAGACTGACTGTGAAACTGGGGGATTGGGAGCTGGATAACCCCATCATCCCCGCCAGCGGCACTTTTGGCTTCGGCTATGAGTTTGCCAAATATTATGATCTGGATCTTCTGGGTTCTATGAGCCTGAAGGGTACCACAAAAGATCCCCGTTTCGGCAACCCCACACCCCGCATCGCCGAGTGCGAAATGGGCCTGCTCAATGCCATCGGTTTGCAGAACCCCGGGGTGCACAAGGTGATCGAAGAAGAGCTGCCCAAGCTGCGGCAGGTCTATCACAAGAAGGCCATCGCCAATATCTCCGGCTTTTCGGTGGAGGACTATGCCTATACCGCCGCCCTTTTTGACAAGGAAGAGGATATGGGCATTCTGGAGATCAACATCAGCTGCCCCAATGTGAAGCACGGAGGCATGGCCTTCGGCACCGATCCCCAGGCGGCGGCCACCGTCTGCCGGGCGGTGAAAGAAGTGACCACAAAGCCGGTTTATATGAAGCTGTCTCCCAATGTCACCGACATTGTGGCCATCGCCAAAGCGGTGGTGGAAGCGGGAGCTGATGGGCTGGTGCTCATCAACACCCTGTTTGGCATGCGCATCGATCCCCGCACCGGTAAGCCCATCGTTTCCACCAAGATGGCAGGATTCTCCGGCCCGGCCATCAAGCCGGTGGCTCTGCGGATGGTCTATCAGGTGTGCCAGGAAGTGGATGTGCCGGTGATCGGCGTGGGCGGCATCCAGAATGCCGACGATGTGCTGGAATTCCTTTCCGCCGGTGCTTCCGCCGTGCAGGTGGGCGCCCAGAACCTGGTGGACCCCTGGGCCTGCCCCCGGATCATCGAGGAGCTGCCCCAGAAGATGGACGAATACGGTATTGAAACTTTGGAAGAGATCATAGGGAGGGCTCAGAAATGAAAAAACACGATGTGATCATCGCCTGCGATTTCCCCACCGGACAGGATGCACTTGATTTCCTCAGCCAGTTCAAGGAGGAAAAGCCCTTTGTGAAAATCGGCATGGAGCTGTTCTATGGCGAAGGACCGGACATTGTCCGCAAGTTGAAGGCCATGGGCCACGATGTGTTCCTGGATCTGAAGCTCCACGATATCCCCAACACCGTGAACAAGGCCATGCGCAACCTGGCCAAGCTGGGAGTCAACATGACTAATGTCCACGCCGCCGGCACCATCGATATGATGCGGGCCGCCAAAGAGGGCCTGGCCGAGGGCGCACAGGGAGAAGTGCCCATGCTTATCGCCGTTACTCAGCTGACCAGCACCTCCCAGGAGCGGATGCAGAAAGAACTGCTCATCCCCAACACCATTGAAGAGACAGTGGCCCACTATGCCCGGAACACCCAGCAGGCCGGTCTGGACGGCGTGGTCTGCTCGCCCCTGGAAGCGGGCATTGTAAAGAAGGCCTGCGGTACATCCTTCCGCACCGTCACCCCGGGCATCCGGTATCCTGACGGCGATGTGGGAGACCAGTCCCGGATCACCACTCCCCAGAAGGCCCGGGAGATCGGCACCGACTATATCGTGGTGGGCCGTCCCATCACCAAGGCACAGGACCCGGTGGAAGCCTATCGCCGGGTGCTGCAGGACTTTTTGGGAGAATAAGGAGGAAATATCATGGAAAACATGGAAAAGAAGATCGCGTCTTGCCTGCTGGAGATCAAGGCCGTGTTCCTGCGTCCCCAGGAGCCCTTTACCTGGGCCAGCGGCATCAAATCCCCCATTTACTGCGATAACCGGCTGACTCTGTCCTATCCCCATATCCGGAATCAGGTGGAGCAGGGTCTGGCAGAGAATATCCGCAAGCACTATCCCGACTGCGAAGTGGTGGCAGGCACCAGCACTGCCGGCATTGCCCACGCCGCTCTGGTGGCTGACATCCTGGGTCTGCCCATGTGCTATGTGCGCTCCAGCGCCAAGGACCATGGCCGGAACAACCAGATCGAAGGCAAGGTGGAAAAGGGCCAGAAAGTGGTTGTGGTGGAAGACCTGATTTCCACCGGCGGCTCTGTGATCGAAGTGGTCAATGTGCTGCGGGAAGTGGGCGCCGAGGTTCTGGGCATCGCTTCCATCTTCACCTATGGCCTGCAGAAGGGCATCGACCGGATGCAGGAGGCCCAGGTGAAGAATGTGTCCCTTTCCAATTACGATGCACTGGTGGAAGTGGCTGTGGAGCAGGATTACATCAAGGCAGAAGATGTGAAGAAGCTGCAAGCCTTCCAGAAAAATCCCTCCGACAGCGGTTGGATGGATCTGTAAAAACAAAATACAGCCAGGAACTAGAAAAAGCCCTGCGGAATCATTCCGCAGGGCTTTTTTACAAGGCATTTTTATGGCGTTGAGAGCAGATCAGGCCAGAGACTGGACTTCCTCCACCACTTCCTCCCAGTCCATACCGGAGAGAAAGTCCTTTTTCTGCTGGTCACCGGATTGGACGGCGATATGGTAAACTGTGCTGTCGGTTTCGGCCTGGGCGGTGAGGGTGGGGAGGGTTCCCGGGTCCTCACTGAAGAAATGGGAGGAGAGGCAGGCTTCTTTTCCGTCCTTCCGCACTTCGCCCGGTTCGCTGCTGAGGGAGTAGGTTTTTTGGCCTGCTTTCAGGAAAAGCAGATAGGTTTCTCCCATTTGCGGTTCTGTGAAGGTATAGACCGGCATCTGATAGGGGATGTCCTGCCCTTCGGCCTGGTGGGTCATCCGGATGGAATATTCCTTGCTCACCGTGATGGTTTTGGGCACATCTTCTCCTTTCAGCACTTGTTTTACTTGGAAGGAGTAATCCCGGCTTTGGGAATCCAGATTGGGAGAATCGCCCTTTTCGGCGTCCAGCGCCTTTTTGTAAGTACCCAAAACCACAGCGTCTGCTTTTTCTGTCATGGTGCGCAGAGAGGAAGAGAGGGACACATCGGGATAAGCGTATACCGTCACATCTTCTTCTTTTTTGTTTGTTTTCTGTTTCTCCGGAGCAGCTGCGCAGGAGGCCAGAAGCACAAGGGACAGAGTCGGAGCAGCAAGGCGTGAAAGCTGTTTCATTGAGATCGGCTCCTTTCTGAAGGAATTGATTATATTTATAATAACACAATAATATACAAAGTCAATGTTCCTTGAGAGAAGGTTTTATATGCTTTTTACCCAAAGCAAATGGGTCGGTGACAGAAAGGGGAGTACAATATAATCATCCTGCAAGCGACCGAAATGGAGTGATAGCGATGCTTCCCTGTCAGGTTATCTGCGCAGCCTATTACAGCGGATGCCACAAAAGTTGTCCTTATTGGAAACGATTCCAGCAGGAACAGAAAGAAAGGCGTCAGGCCCAAAAACGATATCTGGATCATTATATGGATCAGTGCGCCGTGGAAATGCGGCAATACCGGGCCATGCAGCCCCGGTACCCCACGCGGCCGTAAAAAAGCAGGAGCCAAAGGCTCCTGCTTTTTTGTTATACTGCTTCTTCGGTGGGTTCAAACTGGCTGTTATACAGGTCTGCATAGAAGCCGCCTTTTCCAGCAGCTCTTCGTGGGTGCCCTGCTCTACAATGTCCCCTTCCCGCAGCACCAGAATGCGGTCGGCATCCCGGATGGTGGACAGGCGATGGGCGATGATGAAGCTGGTGCGGCCCTGCATCAGCCGGTTCATGGCCTGCTGAATGAGCACCTCGGTACGGGTATCCACCGAGGAGGTGGCTTCGTCCAGAATCAGCACCGCCGGGTCGGCCAGAATGGCCCGGGCAATGGTCAAAAGCTGTTTCTGACCGTGGGACACATTGCTGGCTTCCTCATTGAGCACAAAGTCATAGCCTCCCGGCAGGGTACGGATAAAGTGGTCGGCGCAAGCCATGCGGGCAGCCTTTTCCACCTCTTCATCGGTGGCATCCAGACGGCCATAGCGGATATTGTCCCGGATGGTGCCATTGAAGAGCCAGGTATCCTGGAGAACCATGCCGATCTGACTGCGAAGAACGCCCCGGGGCAGATCCTTGATGTCCACCCCGTCCAGCAGAATGGAGCCGGAGTTCAGTTCATAGAAGTGCATCAGCAGTTTGACGATGGTGGTCTTGCCGGCGCCGGTGGGGCCGACGATGGCGATGCGCTGGCCGTCTTTCACATGGGTGGAAAAATCGTGGATGATGGTCTTTTCCGGGGTGTAACCGAAATCCACATGGTCAAAGGTCACATCGCCCCGCACGCCTTCGGCCGGCAGCTTGGCTTTGCCGTCGTCGGCTTCTTCCGGCTGCTCCAGGAAGGTGAAGACCCGTTCGGCTGCGGCCACAGTGGACTGGAGGGTGTTCATGATCTGGGCCGACTGCATCACCGGCTGATTGAACCGGCGCACATATTGAATAAAGGACTGGATATCGCCGATGGTGATCCGGCCATGGATGGTGAGATAACCGCCCAGCACGCACACCGCCACATAGCCCAGATTGCTCACAAAGCTGAGCACCGGCTGCATCATGCCGGACAGGAACTGGCTGCGCCAGCCGGCGGCATAGAGCTTTTTGTTCATCTGATGGAAGGTTTCCCGGCTGCGCTCTTCCCCGTTGAACAGCCGCACCACATTGTGGCCGCTGTACATCTCTTCGATGTGGCCGTTCACATGGCCCAGGTATTCTTGCTGGGCCCGGAAGTGCCGCTGGCTGCGGCGAACCACCAGGGAGATGATGAGGAAGGACAGAGGCAGGGTGATCAGGCTGGTCAGGGTCATCCATCCACTGATGGAGAACATCATCACAAGAACACCCAGCAGGGTGGTGATGGCGGTGATCATCTGGGTCAGGCTCTGGTTCAGGGTGGTGGAGACGGTGTCCACATCGTTGGAGATCAGGCTGAGGGTTTCGCCGTGGGTGGTCTTGTCATAAAAGGACAAGGGCAGGTGGTTCATCTTTTTGTTGATCTGATCCCGCAGCTGGTAGGAGACCTTCTGGGCCACGCCGCTCATCAGGAAGTTTTGCAGATAGCCCAGAATGGCTCCCAGCAAAATCAGCACAATGAGCACCATGATGATGTGTCCCACAGCATCCTGGTCGATGCCGGGGCGGCTTTCCAGGCTGGTTCCCAGCAGTTCATCCTGGTACTGAGGCGGGATGTTTTCGATGATGGACTGGCCGTTTTCCATGGAGGAAAGGTAGTCGCCGATGGTTTCAAAGGATTGACTCTGCCCACTTTGGCCCATCTGGCTCAGCTGGGAAAGGGGAAGGGCCGAAAGGGTCTGGCGCAGATTTTTGTCCAGGCCTTGGAGAGCATCTTCGGGCAGGAGGCCCTGCTCCATCAGAGTGCCCAGGGTGGCGTTTTCGTCCTGGGCCAGGGCGGCCATCTGCTGGGGAGGAATGTCTGCAAGGGCTTTTCCCAGCTCTTCCATGGCCTTTTGGGTGTCCATGATGGTGTCATAGACATTGCGCTTCATCAGTCCCACCATGATCTCGTCGGTGGCGTTGCCCAGCACCTTGGGGATATTCAGCGTGAGGATGACGCTGCCGATGGCCAGCAAGAAGGCCAGCAGGATCACCGGCACACTGGAACGCATGAAACGGATGGTTTTTTGCAAAGTGCCTTTGAAATCCCGGGCTTTGCCGCCGGGGATCATCATGCCCCGGGGACCGTGGCCCATAGGCCCGCCACCCATGGGCGGTCGGGATGTTTGGTTCTGGTTCATTGAGCGATCTCCTCCTCGGAAAGCTGGGAACGGGCGATTTCTTCATAGACCTTGCAGGTTTTGAGCAGCTCTTTGTGAGTGCCCTTGCCCACGATCTTGCCGTCTTCCAGCACGATGATCTGGTCGGCATTCATAATGGTGCTCACCCGCTGGGCCACGATGAGAGTGGTGCGTCCCTTGGTCTCCTGGGCCAGGGCCCGGCGCAAGGCGGCGTCGGTCTTGAAGTCCAGGGCGGAAAAGCTGTCGTCGAAAATCAGTACCGGGGCCTGTTTGGCCAGGGCACGGGCGATGGACAAGCGCTGTTTCTGGCCGCCGGATACATTGGAGCCCCCTTGGGCCACCGGGTCCTCATAACCCTTGGGCTTTTCCTGGATGAATTCTGTGGCCTGGGCGATACCGGCCGCCTTTTCCACCTGCTCCTGGGAAATGTCCGGGGCGCCATAGCGGATGTTGCTTTGGATGGTGCCGCTGAAAAGAACGCCCTTCTGGGGAACAAAGGAGATCAGCTCGTGGAGGTGGTGGAGATTCAGATTCCTCACATCGGTGCCGCCGATG
>JAHZHY010000131.1:0-2113 GCA_019420045.1 Clostridiales bacterium | reverse complement strand
ACCTTGCCTTCGCTCACATCGTACAGCCGGGGGATCAGGCTGATGAGGGTGGTTTTGCCCGAGCCGGTGCTGCCGATGAAGGCGGTGGTCTCACCGGGATTTGCGGTAAAGGAGATGTCTGTCAGCACATCTCCCGGTGCGCCGGGATAGCGGAAGGACACATGGTCGAATGTGACAGGACAGGGGTCGTGAAGAGGAAGCACCTGGGGTTTCTCCGGGTTTTTGATGTCCACCGGGCTTTCCAGTACTTCGCAGATCCGGTTGGCCGACACCGAGGCCCGGGGCAGAATGACAAAGACCAGAGCGATCATCATAAAGCTCATGATGATCTGAATGGCATACTGCATAAAGGCCATCATATTGCCCACATCGGCGATGTTAGAGGCGGTGAGAGAGGCGATCCACACCACGGCCAGGGAGACGCCGTTCATCACCATGGTCATCACAGGCATCATCAGGGAGATGGTGCGGTTGACAAAGAGGTGGTTTTTTGTCAGGTCCCGGTTGGCGTTGTCAAAGCGCTCTTCCTCATAGCCCTCAGTGCCGAAGGCCCGGATGACCAGCAGGCCGCTGAGCCGCTCCCGGGATACCAGATTCAGCCGGTCCAGCAGTTTCTGGGCCTTTTTGAACCGGGGGATGACGATGGCCATCAGAGTGCCGATCAAAAGGAGCATCACCAGGATGCTCACAGCGATGGTGGCCGTCATGCCGGGCATATTGCTGCTTTTGGCCTGGGCCCGCAGAATGCCGCCCACACCCATGATGGGAGCATAGAACACCAGGCGGATCATCACGGTGCAGAACATCTGGATCTGGGTGATGTCGTTGGTGGAACGGGTGATGAGGGAAGAAACCGAAAAACGGTCAAATTCCGGGTTGGAAAAGGAAGTGACCTTGTCGAAGACCTGTCCCCGCAGGTCCCGGGCCACCCCCGAGCCGATGCGGGCGGCCAGAAGGCCCACCAGAATGGCGCATACGGCGCTGGCCAGGGCGATGAGCAGCATGACGGCGCCTTTTTGCAGCACATAGCCCATATCGCCCACGGCCACACCCTGGGAAACCAGAGAGGACATATAATCGGGCAGGGCCAGCTCGGCCATGGCCTGGCCGAAGAGCAGGGCGAAGGCCAGCAGCATCCAGCCGGCATAGCGTTTTAAATGTGTCAATAGCTTGAGCATGGTATTCCTCCAGAAGGCAGAGTTCAAAGATGAGTGGGGCAAAGGGGATGTCCCTGGGGACGGATGAGCTGGGCCATGATGGCGGGCATCTCATCGGGATGGGTGCGGGGGTTTTCCTCCAGCCAGCACACCAGCACCGCCGACAGCGTGGCGGCCCGGGTGGCAATAAAGTAGGGAGCGGCTTTGTCGTCTATATGAATGTGGCGGCGGAAAAATTCCATGTTGCGGTGAAGGGCCCGGGCAAAGGCATCGGTGAGCAGATTGGTGGTGCCTGTGGTCATCAGCACTTCCGCTGCCTGGGCATGGGCCGTCCAGAAGAGAAAAAAGGCGTGGAAAAATCCCATTTCCCCGGTGGCTTGCCGCAGAGCCCGCTGATCCATCATATAGGAAATCATCTGTTCCACGGCCCGGTCGGTTTCATAACGGAGCACATCGTCGATGGTGTCAAAGCTGCGGTAAAAGGTGGCCTTGCTCACCCCGGCTTCCTTGGCCAGAGCGGTCACCGAAATCTGACGGTAAGGGATAGCGGCGATCAGCTGGTGCAGAGCCTGGGTGATGGCTTCTACCGATTGGGTCACCCGCTTGTCGCTGTGGATATGGTACATGGCATCGACTCCCTCCATGATATTTCGCTTCGATAGTATAGTCCTGCGAGAAAAACAAGTCAATCGTATCGTAAATTTTTTTACAAACTGGTCATATTTTTTTGCTGCATTCTGTGGAAAAAGAAAAAATCCCCGGGAAAAATCCCGGGGATCCAGACTGTCAAGAAACCCATATAACGAAAAAAGGCTGCTTGCTTTACCCTTCATCCATCTGCAAAAAGCCGCGACCTGTGCGTGGATTTTTGCACCTCTCAAGGGACAAGTGTGCGCCAAAGGCGTGCACGCAGACCCTTGGAAAAACTCGAAAAAGTGGCAGGAGGCCACTTTTTC
>JAHZHY010000013.1:27196-42090 GCA_019420045.1 Clostridiales bacterium | reverse complement strand
GGATGGAGGACATCGAGCAGGCCCTGTTGGAAAATCCCGGGCTGTTCAAAACCCCCGTTGTCCGCAATGGCAAAAAGGCGACTGTGGGTTATCAGCCCGATGTGTGGAAGGAGTGGGAATAAAATGGATGAGAGAAAAGTACAGCGGATCAATGAACTGACCCGTATTTCCCGGGAGCGGGAGCTGACAGAGGAAGAACAGCAGGAGCGCCAGGCCCTGCGGATGGAATATGTGGAGAGCGTGAAAAAGAACCTGGCGGCTCAGCTGAACAGTACTGTGGTTGTGGATGAAAAGGGTCACCGCCGCCTGCTGCGCCCGAAAAAATAGGTGGAAAAATGAAAGGGTTTGTAGGATTTTTTCTGCTGGGATGTTCCGCTTTGCTGCTGCTCATCTCTTTGATGGTGTGGCTTTTCTGGCGGCGCAATCGCCGGAGAGTGCAGGTGGTACAAGCCAAAGTGGTGGAAAATGTGCGCCGACGGGATGCCCGGGGCCGTCCTCTTTATTTTCCCCTATTGGAGTTTCAGTGGGAAGGGGAATATAAGCGTTTGGAATCGGCTTTCGGCTGGGGCTGGGAGCAGTTTCAGCCCTCGGAGCGGGTGTCTGTTTTTTATGACCCCCGCCATGACCGGATGACGGTCAAGCCGCCGGTGGGGCCGGGCGTGCTGGCCCTGTGTCTGTTTGTGATCTCCCTGCTCTGTCTTGTGGGGGGAAGCATGATGCTGGCCGCCATGCTGTAAGGGAAAGGAGCAAAGGAATGATCCTCTCCGGTTTGGAGATCCAAAAGAAGATGGGGAAAGAGATCATCATCGATCCCTATGATCCCCGAAAACTCAATCCAAATAGTTATAATTTAACGCTTCATAACGAATTGTTGGTATATGACAACAAAGAGCTGGACATGAAGCGGGAAAACACCGCTCACCGGATCCTGATTCCGGAAGAGGGGCTGCTGCTCCAGCCAGGGAAACTGTATCTGGGACGGACAGCGGAATACACCCGCACAGAGGGGTATGTACCCATGCTGGAAGGTCGTTCTTCGGTGGGACGGCTGGGACTTTTCATCCATGTGACAGCCGGCTTCGGAGATGTGGGATTTGCCGGTTACTGGACCCTGGAGATCTTCTGTGTCCAGCCCTTGCGTATTTATCCCAATGTGGAGATCTGCCAGATCTATTACCACACCCTGGAGGGGGATTATGTCCCTTATGGAGAGGGAAAATACCAAAACAACAGGGGCATTCAGCCCAGTTTGCTTTTCCGGGACTTTGAAAAGAAGGGGTGGTAATCCATGGCTGAAGAGATGCTGACGGTGTACAATGACCAGATGGAACCGGTGGGAGCAGTTTCCCGTTCCCAGGCCCATGCCCAGAGCCTGCGCCATCTGGTGGCCCATTGCTGGGTGATTTCGCCCCGGGAGGATGGGGTATGGATCTGGTTTCAGAAAAGGGCAAAGGACAAGGCGGATTTCCCCGGGTATTATGATATCGCCGTAGGAGGGCATATCGCCCACAGAGAAGAGCCGGAAGAGGCTATCCTGCGGGAGATCCGGGAGGAGATTGGCCTTTGTCTGCAAAAGGAGGATCTGATCGACCTGGGCCTTTGGCGGGAAGATCTGTGGGAAAAAGAAGAGACGCTGGACCGGGAAGCGGCCAGGGTCTTTTTGTATTTGTGCCCTCATCCGGAGTTTGCTCCGGGGGAAGAGGTGGAAGAGATGGCCGCTGTTTCTCTGGAACAGTGGCAGAAAAAAGAGCTGGAAGGCAGTGAGTGGGTGGAAGTGCTGCGGCAGGGGCAGCGGGAGCCGGTCCGGGCCGACCGCTGGTGCCGCCATCCGGAGGAATTCCCCCGGCTCATCCTACCCTTTTTGCAGGAAAGGGGGCTGTGCCAGTGAAGTGGCAGAGCTTTATAGCCGCTGGGCGGCAGTGTGTAGCGGGACTTCCGGATCTTGTGCCGGGGGAAAAAGGAAAGGCAGTATATCTCAGCGGCGGTGACAGCCTAAAAGACCGCCTGCCTCAGCTGGAACAGGCGTTGGAAGGGGAGATGGGAAAGACCTTGTTCCCATTTGCATTGATTGCAGTCACCCCTAAAAGCTGGGAGGAGGAGTTTTCTCCTTGGGCCGCTCCGGCCCTCAGCCGGAAAACACCGGCCTTTACCGGCGGCGGAAACGAGTATCTCCGGGATCTTGCGGGACCCATCTTGCAGGAGTGTGAAGAAAGACTGCCTTTGCTCCCTGGACGGGAAAACCGGGCTTTGGCCGGATACTCCCTGGCGGGACTGAGCACCCTTTATGCCCTTTACCAGACAGAGGCCTTCGCCGCCTTGGCCAGCGTCTCCGGTTCGCTGTGGTTTGAGGGATTCCTGGACTATATGGAAAAAATGGCGCCGCGATGCCGGGACACCCGGGTCTATCTCTCTTTGGGGAACAAGGAGGAAAAGAGCCGCCATCCCTTGATGCGTCAGGTGGGAGACAAGACCCGCCGGGCCATAGAGGTTTTGGAAGCACAGCTCACCGCTCCTTGCACACTGGAATGGAACGAGGGCGGCCATTTTGACGGAGTCAGTGAGCGGCTTTGCAAGGCCATCCGGTGGATGATGGAGAAAAAATAGCCTTTTGTATACAAGTATCCCGGTATGTTTGCGGGAAAATGCCCTTTTGTCTCTTCTGGGGAGTTGTCCCCGGCAAAAGGGAGGTGTATAATAAAATTTACGGGAACCCATCGGGACTTTTGTCCCCGGACAATAGAAGAAAGGTGTGATCGCGGAAATGGAGATCAAAAAAGCCGCTGTGGCCGGCACCATGGAATCCAGCGATGTCTATGTGGAAATCAAACCGGCATCGGATATCGCGGTGCAGATCGCACAGCAGTTCGGCGAGGAGATCGAGCGGGTGGTCCGGCAGGTGCTGGAAGAAAATAGCGTCAAGGGCGCCCATGTATCCCTCAATGACAAAGGCGCTGTGGAATGCGTCATCCGGGCCCGGGTGGAAACTGCCATCCGGCGTGGGGAAGGAGAGCGAGACCAGTGAGAAGAAGTATGCTGTTTATGCCGGGTAACAACCCCGGTATGCTGCTCAATGCAGATATTCTGGGATCGGACGCCGTCATTCTGGATCTGGAGGACGCTGTTTCCCCTGCGGAAAAAGACGCCGCCCGTATTTTGGTGCGCAATGCCATCAAAACCCTGAAATATAAGTGCGAAGTGTGTGTTCGCATCAATTCCATTGATACTACATTCTGGAAAGAGGACCTGGAAGAGATCCTGCCCCTCCGTCCGAACCTGATCATGCCGCCTAAAATCAGCACAGCACAGGATGTGCTGGTGGTGGACGCCTATATGACCGAGCTGGAAAAGAAGCTGGGGATGGAAGTGGGCACAGTCAAGCTCATTCCCTTGATCGAAACAGCCCTGGGTATTGAAAATGCCTATGCCATTGCCAGCAGCTGTCCCCGTGTGGCGGCCATGCTGCTGGGCGGCGAAGATCTGACCGCCGATCTTCAGTGCAAGCGCACCAAGGAAGGCAAGGAAATCTTCTACAGCCGCAGCCGTATGGTGGTGGCCGCCCGGGCCGCCGGGGTGGACTGCTATGACACCCCCTTCACCGATGTGAATGACGACGAGGGACTGCGGCAGGATGCCGCCTTTGCCAAGGCGCTGGGTTTCACCGGCAAATCCTCCATCTCTCCCCGTCATGTGGCCGACATCAACCAGATCTTCAGCCCCACCCAGGCCGATATTGAATACGCCCAGGAAGTGATGGAGACCATCCGGGTGGCCAAGGAGCAGGGCAAGGGCGTTGTGTCCCTGCGGGGTAAGATGATCGACGCGCCCATCGTCACACGGGCCCGTCAGGTTCTGGAAATGGCAAAAGCAATGGGGGTGCTCATCGATGAATAATTCCAAAGTGGTTTCCTCCATCAAGGAGGCAATCCAGCTGGCCGGGCTGAAAGACGGCATGACGATCTCCTTCCACCATCATCTGCGCAACGGTGACTATGTGCTCAACATGGTCATGGACGCTGTGGCTGACCTGGGGATCAAAGACCTGAATGTGAATGCGTCCTCTGTGTTCGATACCCATGAGCCCCTCATCGGGCACATCAAAAACCATGTGGTCACCGGTCTGGAAGCCGACTACATCGGCGGCGTGGTGGGCCGGGCTATCTCCCACGGCGTGCTGGATAAGCCGGTGACCTTCCGCTCCCACGGCGGACGCCCCAGCGACATCGAGCAGGGCCGCAGCCCCATCGATGTGGCCTTTGTGGCAGCGCCCACCTCCGACACCATGGGCAACTGCTCCGGCAAATACGGTAAATCGGCCTGCGGCAGCCTGGGCTATGCCTTCGCCGATGCCATGTATGCCAAAAAAGTGATCGTCATCACCGACAACCTGGTGCCCTATCCTCTGGCTGATTTCTCCATCAGCGAGACCTATGTGGATTATGTGGTGCAGGTGGAAAGCATCGGCAACCCGGCGGGCATCGTTTCGGGCACCACCAAGATCACCCGTGACCCGGTGGGCCTGGTGATGGCTCAGTATGCTGCCAAAGTCATCGAGCATTCCGGCCTGCTGAAAGACGGCATGAGCTTCCAGACCGGCGCTGGCGGCGCTTCTCTGGCTGCGGCCAAGTACCTGAAGGACATCATGCTGGAAAAGGGCATCAAGGGCAGCTATGGCCTGGGCGGCATCACCAGCTATATGGTGGACATGCTCAACGCCGGCTGCTTTGAGGCGCTGCTGGATGTGCAGTGCTTTGACCTGGGTGCTGTGGAGAGCATCCGCACCAATCCCCGTCACCGGGAAGTTACCGCCTCCCACTATGCCAGCCCCTCGGTGCGTTCCAGCGCCGTGGACAGCCTGGATGTGGTCATTCTGGGCGCCACCCAGATCGACACCGACTTCAATGTGAATGTGCACACCGATTCCAACGGTTATATCATGGGCGGCAGCGGCGGCCACAGCGATACCGCCGCCGGGGCCAAGATGGCCATGATCATCGCCCCCCTCACCCGGGCCCGCCTGTCCATTGTGGTGGATCGGGTGCTCACCGTGTCCACACCGGGCAGCACCATTGATGTGCTGGTGACCCAGCGTGGCATCGCCGTCAACCCCCGTCAGCAGGAGCTGAAGGAGCGACTCGTCAAGGCCGGTCTGCCCATTGTGGAGATCCAGGACCTGAAGCGCATTGCCGAAGAGCTCACCGGCACTCCCAAGCCCATCCATCTGGGAGACAAAGTGGTGGCCAATGTGCTCTATCGGGACGGCGGTCTGCTGGACACCATCAAGAGCGTGGACTAACAGTAATCAAACAGAAAAAGCGCCCCATGGAAGCCATTCTTTCATGGGGCCCTTTCTATCGGAAAAAGGAGGACAAAGGCCGTGCAGGGTGATTTTTTGCAGGAGACCTATGAGGGCGGACTGAAAGGCGTGGTGCGCCGCCGGGTGGAGGAATTTCTTTCCCGCCAGGGACTGCGCTATGACAAGGGCATCCAGTACACCGTGGTTCTGTATGACCGGCAGGGAGAGGTGGCCGCCACCGGTTCTCTGGAGAAAAATGTGCTCAAATGCATCGCCGTGGACGAAAAGTGGCGGGGCGAGGGCCTGACGGCCACCGTGGTTTCCACTCTGCGCTCCCAGGCCTTCCAGCAGAACCAGCAGCATTTGTTCCTCTTTACAAAGCCCCACAACAAGCAGATGTTTCTGGAGTTTGGCTTTTATGAGATCAGCCGCACCGAGGACATTCTGCTGATGGAAAACCAAAGAGACGGCATCGATTCCTTTGTTTCTTCCCTTGCCCGGGGACAGGGGAGCCAGGGGGCAGTGGTGGCCAACTGCAACCCCTTTACTTTGGGCCACCAGTATCTGATCGAGCAGGCGGCAAAAGCCTGCGACACCCTGCATCTCTTTGTCCTCTCGGAGGACGCCAGCCTGTTTCCCGCCGATGTGCGCATGGAGCTAGTGAAAAAAGGAACGGCCCACCTTCCCAATGTGCTGGTGCATCCCACTTCCGATTATCTCATTTCCTCGGCCACCTTCCCCACCTATTTCCTCAAGGAAGAGCAGATCGAAAAAGGGGCAGGGGGGCAGCTGGACCTGGTGGTCTTTGGACAGCATTTTGCCCCGGCCCTAGATATCCGCTGCCGGTTTGTGGGCCAGGAGCCTTTCAGCCCCATCACCGCTCTGTATAACAAACAGATGCAGGAGATTCTCCCCCGGTTTGGCATCCAGGTGGTGGAGATCCCTCGGAAGGAAGAAGGGGGAGCAGCTATCAGTGCATCCCGGGTACGTGCCCTTTTGGCAGAAGGAAAACTGGATGAGGTGAAAGCACTGGTGCCCGATACCACCTGGGAGTTCCTCCAAAGCCCGGCAGGGAAGGACATCGCCCGGAAAGCGGGGGAGAGCCGGTGAACAAAGCCTGGACAGAAGGGCCCCATCCCACTTTGGAACAGGTGCTGGAATGCCGGGAAGAGCGGGCCTGGCGTCAGAAGGAGTGGCTGAAAAGAGGGGGCACTTTGGTGGTGCTCACTCTGAATATGCCCGGCCCCTGCAAACGCTTCCCCTTAGGGGATTGGAGCGCCCGGCAGGGAGCCAAAGCCCTGCGGCGGCAGCTTTCCGGCTGGGGATTTCCCTTGCTGGAAGAAAAAGAATACGCCACTCCGGCGGGGATCGAGTATTTCCTCCGGGTGGAAGGGCAGCCGCGGAAGGTCAAGGAGGCTACGCTTCTTCTGGAAGAGCAGGAGCCTCTGGGCAGATTGTGGGATGCGGATGTGCTCTATGGAACGGGGGAGAAGGTCTCCCGGCAGGAGCTGGGACGGGAAGAGCGGCAATGCCTGCTTTGCCCTCGGCCTGCGGCGGAATGCGGTCGCAGCCGGGCCCACGGCCTTAACCAGGTGGTAGAAGAAGTCCACCGGCGGATGAAGCAGGCTCTGGCCTGGGAGATGGGGGCTTTTTGCGGCGCCTGTGCCCAGAGGGCGCTGCTTCATGAGGTGTGCTGTACCCCCAAGCCGGGGCTGGTGGACGGACAGAATAATGGTGCCCACCGGGATATGGACCGGTTTACTTTTTTGGACAGCGCCGCCGTGCTGGGGGACTATTTTGCCGCCTGCGCCCGGGAAGGAGCGCTGTTTCAGGGCTCACCGGAGGAACTTTTATGGCGTATCCGTCCTTTGGGCCTGAGGGCAGAAGCGCAGATGGCCCGGGCCACAAAGGGGATTAACACCCACAAAGGAGCTATTTTTTCCCTGGGTATCCTGTGTGCCGGAGCAGGACGGCTGTTGGGAGAAGGCGCGGTGATCGACGAAGAGACCTTGCTTTCCCTGGCGGGCCAGATCGCCAGCCCAGCACTGAATGACCTGGAAAAACAGGGGGAGGACACCGCCGGACGGCGTTTTTATCAAAAAAGCGGCGTTCTGGGGGTGCGGGGCCAGGCGGCCCAGGGCTTCCCCCAGGTGCGGGAATGGGGCCTTCCCCAGCTGAAAAAGGCTCTGAGCCGGGGATACAGCTGGAATGGGGCCTGTGCCCAGGCTCTTTGCGCCCTGATGGCCTATACAGAGGATACAAACCTTCTTCACCGGGGCGGGGAAGAAGGACTGCATCTGGTGCAGCAGCAGGCGGCCGCTCTTTTGGAGCAATGCCAGGAAGAGCAGGCGCTGGAAGAGAGCCTATCCCGACTGGACAGCCTGTTTATCGAGAAAAATCTCAGTCCGGGAGGCAGTGCCGACCTGCTGGCCGTGACTTCGTTTGTGTATTTTATCGTAGCAGAGCGGGAATGTTTTGACATTGCCCTGGGGCTTTGATACAATTAAGTCTAGATACTGGACAAAAAACGGCTTTATGCCGGGGATCAAATGAATGAAGGGGATAATCATGCATAAGTACATTGAAGTGTTGCACAAAGAAGTAGCACCCGCCCAAGGGTGTACCGAGCCCATCGCTGTGGCGTATGGCGTATCCATCGCCGCCGAGCAGCTGGAAGGGCCGGCCGAAAGCATTCAGCTGTATCTCAGCGGTAACATCGTCAAAAACGCCTTGGGGGTGGGCATTCCGGGCACAGGCCGTACCGGCATCGACATCGCGGCTCTTCTGGGCGCCGTCATCCGCCGGTCGGACAAGAAACTGGAGATCCTCAATGGAATGACTGACGAGCAGCTTCGGCAGGCCGAAGCGCTGCTGGAGAAGAAGATCCTGAAGGTCTCCCTGAAAGAGGATACCACAGAGCGTCTGTATATCGAAGCGGTGGTGCAGGGCGGCGGACACACCGGCCGGTGCATCATCGTCAAGTCCCACACCAATGTGGTGCTCATCGAGAAAGACGGCGTGGCTTCCCTGAAAAAAGAAGTGGCCGCCAGCGAAGAAGCAGACGACCATGTGGAGATGTCGGTAAAAGAGATCTACGAGTTTGCCACAACTGTCCCCTTTGAAGAAATTTCCTTCCTGCTGGAAGGGGCCAAGATGAACCGTGCTGTTTCTCAGGAAGGCCTGCGGGGCGATTATGGCCTGCGGGTAGGCAAAGCCTTCAGCGGTGCGCTGGGCGGCCTGATGCAGCCAACTCTGGGCGGCGATATTGTGGCCGCTGCGGCTGCGGCTTCCGATGCCCGTATGGACGGCTGCCCCATGCCGGTGATGACCACCGGCGGCAGCGGCAACCAGGGCATTTCCTGCACAGTGGCTGCCACCGCTTTGGCAGAGAAGCTGGGCAAGAGCGATGAAGAACTGGCCCGGGCCCTGGCTCTCAGCGATTTGATCACCGTTCACATCAAGAGCTATATCGGCCGTCTGTCCCCTCTGTGCGGCAGCGGTATTGCTGGCGGCACCGGTTCCTGCTGCGCTATGATCTACCTGATGGGCGGCAAGCTGCCCCAGATCGAAAGAGGCATCCAGTCCATGCTGGCTAACCACATGGGCATGATCTGTGACGGCGCCAAGACCACTTGCGCTCTCAAGATCGCCACCGGTATCCAGTCGGCGGTGCTCTGCGCCACCCTGGCCATGCAGGACATCTCCCCCACCGAAAAAGAGGGCATTGTGTGCAAGGATGTGGAAGAAACCATCCGGGGCGTGGGCCTGCTTTCCAACGAAGGCGTACCTCAGCTGGACCCCACCATCCTCCAGGTAATGCTGAACAAATAAGAAAATGGCCTTTTGGGCCTCTGCTTTTGGCGGAGGCCCTTTTCTTTTGCAAAACGGGGCTGGCGGAACTTATAAGAAAAGAGTATACTGGGGAGTGAAACAAGAGCAAGAGAAAGCCGCTGTCCGTTTTATGGGACAGAAAGCCTGCTATACTGAAAACAGTAAAAGAAACTGTTTTTTGCAGAAAAAGGAGGGCTTTCTCAATGGAATACACCATGGAATATAAAAATGGTCACATCGAAGTCTATGATTTCAGCGGGCGTTTTCTCTTTTCCGCTGACAACATGGAGGAGGCCCGCTGGGATCTGCGGGAGATGGGCGTGGCCTGCTGAAAGGAGAGGTACCCGTGCTGGAAGGAATCTTGCTGGCCGTCATCACCCTGCTGGCGCTGCTCCTTTGGCTGCGGGCCGGAAAAAGAAATAAGCAAAGCCCTGAAGGGCCGGAGCAGAAACAGGAGCGGGAAGAAGGCCCGCTGCTGGATGTTCTGGCGCTGCGGGGCTTTTCCTATATCCCGGGCGGGGAACATCTGGCGCTGTGGGAGGGAGAGGAGCTGATCCTCAAGAGAGAACCGGACAATCCCTTTGATCCCAAAGCGGTGGCCGTTTTGCGGGAGAATGGACAGAGGATCGGCTATCTTCCCAGGGAATACAATGCCATTCCGGCGGCTTTGCTGGAGGAAGGCATTTTGCTCACCGGGCGGCTGCGGTTGGGCAATTATGGCAAAAAGGAGGTGGAGATCCATTGGCCCAGGAATTGAAGGAAGAGCGGGTGTTGGTGCCCATCCAGGTGGGAGCAGAGGAAAGCCGCTGGCCGGTGCTGTCGCCTGGGGAGTGGCAAGGAATTTTGCAGAAAGCTCCCTGGTCGCCTGGGGAGATCCTCCGGTGGATTGCCCTGGAAGAGGGAGAAGCACAGGCCCAAGAGCAGTGGCTCCAGATGCTGCGCACCTATTCCTCCCAGCTAAAAGAGGAGCGGGCCGCCCGGGAGCTGACGCTGGATGTGGCGGAACAGCTTTTCATGGAAGAGGAAGAATTGGTGGCCCGGGCCTTGCTGCAGGATCTGCCCCTGGCCCGACAGGTAATGGTCTCCCGTGCACCGGCGGAATTTTGCCTGCTTTTGCTGAAAGGCTGTGTATCCGCCGGGAGGGATGAGGCCAGGGTGCTGCTGGAAAGCTACCGTCAAAGCCCGCTGGCAGAACAAAGGGAAAGCTGGCAGAGCCTGACGGAAAAATTGGCTGCATGGAAGAGCTGCTGGCCCTTTTGCCCCAGGAGAGGCGGCAGGCTTTGGGAGCGCTGGCCCGGAAAGGGAAAAAGACCCCGGTGGAACGGCGCTATCCCGTCCCACCCCATACCAGCCGGGTGGGAGAGGAACTGATGCGTGTGGTGATCCAGCGGCAGATGGACGGGCTGGGAAGGAAGCGTCCCCGGCGCTTTGGAGGATTGTTTCTGGAACTGGTGCTGCTGCGGCCGCCCCGGCCAGCGGAGGGAGAAACCTTGCCCCTTCTGAATGAGGAAGGGGCCGATCTGGGAAGGCTCCCCTTGGAGCGATTGCCGGAACATCAGCGCCGGATGGTGGAGTGTATGCAAAAGCAAGGGGAAAAGGTGTTTGCTCTGCTGGACGGGGAGACTTCTCTGCCTTCGGCGGGACTTTGGTGCGCCGCACTTTATTGGAAAAAGAAAGAGGACGGAGAAAATGGATAAAGAACAAAAGACCATAACCGTGCAGGAGATTGGGGAAATCATCCGCCGGGATTTTTCCCGGAAATACCGCCGCTTTGCCTCTTTTCCCGGATCGGGGAAGCTGTGGGATTCGCTGACGGAGACCGCAGAAAATGGCGAAATGCTGAGCCACTACCAGTTTTGCAACGATGTGATGGGAATCCCACCGGCCCGGGTGCATATGCGTCTGTGGGGAGAACAGCTGGGCCAGCTGAGCCGGGAGGAAAAGCAGGCCATGGGGGCATTCTGGGGCTTTGTTTTCAAGGAAGCCTTAGGATATACCGGCCAGCAAAGTGTTTCCTGTGTAGAGGGTGGGCTGCGCACTGCCACCCGGTATACCCGGCTGGACAGACCGCCCCGTATTCAGTGGAAGGAGGAGTGAGGCATGGCCAAGCGTTCCGGACAGAAACTCAAGCTGCTCTATCTGATGAAAATCCTGCTGGAGCAAACCGATGAGGATCATGGGCTCACCATTGCCCAGTTGGCCCAGAAGCTGGAAGAATGGGGAGTCAGCGCCGAGCGGAAGAGCCTTTATGACGATCTGGAAACCCTGCAGGTTTATGGTCTGGATGTGATCTCCCCTCAGGGCCGGGGAAGCTATGGGGTAGGCTCCCGCCTGTTTGAGGTGGCCGAGCTGAAATTGCTGGTGGATGCCGTTCAATCCTCCCGGTTTATCACCGCCAAAAAATCCCGGGAGCTCATCGGCAAGGTGGAAAGTCTGGCCAGTGTGTATCAGGCCCAGGCTCTTCAGCGTCAGGTCTATGTGGCAAACCGGATCAAGACCATGAATGAAAGCATTTATTATAACATTGACGCTTTGCACCAGGCCATTGCTCAGGGCAAACAGATCAGTTTCCGCTATTTCCAGTGGGCAGTGGGAGAAGCAGGAGAGGGTGCCGTGGCCCGGCGGTTCCGCCGGGAGGGAGAGCGGTATCAGGTCAGCCCCTGGGCCCTCACCTGGGACGATGAAAATTACTACCTGGTGGCCTACGACACGCCGGAGCAGAAGATCAAGCATTTCCGGGTGGACAAAATGGAGGGTATCCGCCTGGAAGAAGAAAAGCGGGATGGCGCAGAGCAATTCCAGAAGTTCGATATGGCGGTTTATTCCCGTCAGGTGTTTGGAATGTATGGGGGCGAGGAAGCGCAGGTGCGGCTCCGGTTTGTCAATCATCTGGCCGGGGTGGTGGTGGACCGGTTCGGCAAGGATGTGCCCATACGGCGGGATGGGGAGGAACATTTTACCGTGTGGCTTTCGGTGGCCGTCAGTCCCCAGTTTTTCTCCTGGGTACTGGGATTTGGGGAAGAAGCCCAGATCCTGGAGCCACAGTGGGTGTGTCAGCGGCTGAAAGACCATCTGGAAAAGACCCTGGCGCTCTATGAATAAAAAAGGCCTGTGCAGAGGGATTTTGCTCCGCACAGGTCTTTTCAATGGGAAAATATTTAATCAAAAGTGGCTTCGGATGTGTTGACGGAATGCTGGCAGCGGTTGTCGATGTCCACTCCATTGCCGGAGAAAGTGCTGCCGTCAAAATTCAAAGTCAGATCGGTGGGCACATTCTCCAGAAGCACGGCGGTGCCGCAGTTGAGGAAAGTATTGTCGTTGAACATGGAGTGGGAGGCGGAATTGCCGGTGCTGTTGAAGTGGAAGCCCACTTCGCAGTTTTCCACCCGGCTTTCGATCAGGTTGACCCAGGCATAGCCATAGCCCAGCATACCGGTTTTCCAGCCGGAGAAGTTACACCGGGTGGCCCGGGCCCGCACACCGGCGGAAAGGCCTACCGAGGTGCCGTCACCCACAAAGTCGATGTCATAAAAATAGGAAATACTCCGGTCCTCGCCCACCAGCTGCACAGTGTCGGTGAAGGTGGTGCGGTTTTGGCCTTCGGTGCAGCCATAGAAATTGAAGGGCCGGGAGTCAATGACCAGCTCCCCTTCGTAAGTGACGGGAGGCAGATAGATGTTGACGATATCAGAGATGTCGGTTTCCTGGGCGATCTGATCCAGAAGGGCCTGGAGATCGGCAATGGTGTCCATCTTGGTGTCCTGATACCGATAGTTGTAGGTGGGGATCTCCTGAATGATCAGATCCTGGGACAGACGGATCTGATCCCCGTTTTTCATTTTGATGTTCCACACCATCTGGGTGTCGCCGCTTTCCACGGTAAAGTCGATGAGGGTGATCAAAGCGGCATCGGGAGAATAATCCGGCATGGGCACCGGTTCACTGCACACGGTGGGGGAATCGGTGTCGGTGAGAGGATGGACCTCCATAGACACGCTGTCCACCAGTTCCATAAATTCTTCGTTGGCATCGCTGCCGGTATCCTGGTCATTGATGTAAAAACGCATGGGGAAGCGGTATTGTTCATCGGCAGCGGCCCGCTGGGTCACAGAGGGCAGCGGCTGATTCCGGGTATCGGGATAGCCCAGGGTAAGCTGATAGTTTTTTCCATTGGCGGAATAGAATACTTCTCCCTGCCCTTCATAGGTTTCGGGCCGGGAGACGGTGTAATAGCCGATAAAGCCGGCCCCTACCAGCAAAATCGCCACGATCACCGGTAGAACCCGTTTCAGACGGAAGCGGGGAACACGGGAGGGACGGCGGGAGGAGAGATCGCTGGCACAGTGGGGGCAAAAGGAAGCGCCCTCCGGCAGGGATGCGCCGCAATGGGGACAGGTTTTTTCCAAGGGAATGACCTCCTATTGACAAAGAAGCAGATACTATGCAATGGGCATATTGTATCTTTTTTGCCATTGTTATAAAGTAAAGACAGAAAAAGTATATCGATTTTCAGGGAAAAATAAAGGGAGGGTGCAACATGGAGAAAAAAGACACCGATGATCTCCGCCAGGAATTGATGGAAGCAGGGGATATCGATTCCTACCTCCGGGAAAATCAGGAAAATTTTGCGATTGCCCCCATCGCTGGACTGCTGACAGAGATCTATGAACAGAAGAACATTTCCAAAGCAGCCCTGGCCCGGGGAGCAGGAATGAGTGAAGTTTATCTCCACCAGGTGTTCGCTGGAAGGCGCAATCCTTCCCGGGACCGGCTTTTGTGCCTGTGCATCGGCCTTTCCGCCACGGTGGAGGAAACCCAGAAACTGCTGCAATATGTGGGTTATGCGCAGCTCTATCCCCGCATCAAACGGGATGCTATTGTGCTCTATGGGCTGATGCATGGTCAGGTGCTCACAGAGATCAACGACAAGCTTTTTGAAGAAAACGAGAAAACACTTTTTTAATGGGATTTCCCTAGAAAAACCGGGCGCCGGACAATTCCAGAGACTGATTGACAGAATTTTCAATGTCCTGCCCATTCCCCCGGAAAACCGAACCGTTCAGGTTGAGGGGCACTTCCATGGGCTCCTGCTCCAGTAAAAGGCCGGTGCTGTTTTGCAGAAATTGGGTCTGATAAAAGGACAGAATGCGCCGCTTGGGAGGCGAGCCGGTAAGGTGAATGGCCACATGGTTTTGAGTGAAAACACAATCGGAAGTGTACAAAGTGCCTGTCCCTTCCGCCAACAGACCGGTATCAAAACCGGAAAAGGTGCATCGGTTCAGATGAAGATGCCCGCGGGAGGAAAGGCCGGTGCTGTTTCCGGAAGAGCGGAAGATCAGATCGTGGAGATAGCAGTCCGGCCCCTCTTCCCACAAAAGCTGGATACCGCCTTGGAAGACGGTTTCGCCCTCCTGGGAGCCATAGAGGCAGGCCGGGTGGGAGAGCTTCAGCGTGCCGGTATAGGTAACGGGGGGAAGATGCAGCTG
Organism: Clostridiales bacterium; assembly: GCA_019420045.1. Classification (GTDB taxonomy): domain Bacteria; phylum Bacillota; class Clostridia; order Oscillospirales; family Butyricicoccaceae; genus Pseudobutyricicoccus. Next base: position 27,480 of record JAHZHY010000013.1, on the reverse strand, counting down.
GATGACCTCCTTTGGCGCACTTTCTTTTTCTGCCTGGGCCACCACCGATTGCAGCTGTTCCATGGTTTCCATGGGATAGTCCTGCCAATGATAGGAACGGGTGGGAAGTATTTCAACTGCCAGATCCTGCGATATGCGGATGGTGTCGCCGCTGTCCATTTCCAGGTTCCACAGCAGTTTTCCCCGCCCGGCCTGCCCTTTGAAGCGCACATTGCACACCAGGGCGGAGCCAGGGACGATATCCGTGGCATTGTAGGATTCTTCACTGGAGAGGGAGTTTCCCT
>JAHZHY010000013.1:5372-27170 GCA_019420045.1 Clostridiales bacterium | reverse complement strand
ATTTTCACCGGTTTCCGGGTGATGGACAAAGAGCGGGACCTGGACGGTGCCTTCATAGCCGGGCATGGTATAGAAGGTCTGTTCCGCCGTGGGCTGATCCGGGGTGTCTATGGTGCCCAGGGCCAGGTGAAAAGCGCCGTCTGCTCCGGAGTAGGGTACCTCCCCTTGGCCTTCATAGGTGCGGGGACGGGACCGGGCGGAAAAAATCCGGGGCAGAGCCACGGAAAGACCGGCGCAGAGGAAAAGGGCAAAAAGAGAGGCCAGAGCCAACACCCGGCGGCGCCAGTGTTTCCGGCGGCCCAGGGGCGGCATAGAGAGAGGCTGGGGCGAAAGAATTTTTTGGGCACAATGGGGGCAGAAAGAAGCCTTGGGGGGAAGGGGAGCGCCGCAGTGGGGACAGGTTTTGGGAGCGTGGGAACTCATAAGGCATCCGCCAGCCGAAGAACATTTTTGTACCGGCGTTGGGGATTCACATGAGTGCATTTTTCCACCACCCGGCCCAGATGACCTTCTGCCAGCTTTTTGGAAGGATGCTCCCCGGTGCGCATCACATTGATGAGGATGCCCACAGAATAGATATCGGCCAGAGGTCCCGATTGGGACAGGCCGTACTGTTCCGGCGCGGCAAAACCGGTGGTGCCCAGAATATGGGTGTCGTTATCGGCCTGAGGCTTGTGGAGCCGGGCGGCGTCAAAATCGATGAGCACCGCCGTGTCACCCCGCAGGATGATGTTTTCCGGCTTCACATCCCGGTGGACAGCCCCCAGGGAATGGAGGGCCCATAGGGCCTGGCACACCTGGCCCACGATCTTTTTGGTCTCTTCCGGAGAAAACAGGGATTCCTCCAGAAGAAAACACAGCGTATCTCCTTGAATGTATTCCTCCAGCACCAGGTTTTTTTCATCCCCTTCTGCCACTTCATAGACGGTAGGCAGATGGGGGCAGGTATAGTGGAGCAGTTTGCGGTACACTTCGCAGTTGCCAAAAAAATCCCGCAGCACAAAAAGCTGTCCACTTTTCTTGTGGCGGATCAGATCCACATGCCCACGGGGGCTTTCCTTCATCCGCCGCACCAGATCGTATTCCTGCTGAAGTGCTTGTGAAAACCAGGTGTAAATGATGATTCCCTCCCTGCATCCCTCTGTTTTCGAGGGATTGTACATCTGTTTTTAGTTTAGACGATTTCTGTTCAAAAGTAAAGGAGTGTGGAAATGAAAGGGAAAACCACAGGGGAGCTATTGGAAGAATTGATGGAGCCGGGCAGTTTCAGTTCCTATCTCAGCCGGAACCGGGAGCAGATGCTCCATCCCAATGTGGGACGGGAGCTGGACAAGCTCTGCCGGGGCCAGAAGCTTTCCAAAGCAGCGGTGGCCCGGCGCAGCGGAGTCAGCGAGGTGTATCTCCACCAGGTTCTTGCCGGCAAGCGAAGTCCATCCCGGGATCGGCTTTTGTGCCTGTGCATCGGCCTTTCCGCCACGGTAGAAGAGATCCAGAAGTTGCTGCGCCAGGCAGGATTTGCCCAGCTGGACCCGCGGATCACCCGGGATGCGCTCATTCTTTATGGCCTGTCCCGGGGACAGAGTTTGCCTCAAATCAACGGCGCCTTGCTGGTGCAAGGGGAAAAGACTTTATAATATTCTGAAAAAAGAAAAAGTCTCCGGAACACCGGAGACTTTTTTGTTATTCAATGGATTTCAGGCTTTGCACCATGTCTACCCGCTTGAGGCGGAAGTGCATGGCGATGTTGACGACAATGGTAAAGAGCAGCGTCAGCAAAGCAGAAAACAGGAAGGTGGGGGCATCCAGGGCGGGATTGAACATGACGGCGTCTACCTCCGAGGTATGGATGACGAAGCGGAGGAAGGGGATGCCCAAAAACAGTCCGGCCACCATACCCATCAGGGAAGAGAGAATATTTTCCCGGTAGATATAGGCGGAAACCTCTCCGTCATAAAAGCCCAGTACTTTGATGGTGGCAATCTCCCGCACACGCTCTTCGATGTTGATGTTGGCCAGGTTGTAAAGCACCACAAAGGCCAGGGCTCCGGCGCAGACAATGAGCACCAGCACAATGTAATTCAGGCTGTCCACAATGTCGTGGAACTGACTGCCGGAGGATGCAGTGTAATTGATCATCAGAATATTGTTGTTGGTAAGCAGCTGGGAGGACAGGGCATCCTCGGTGGCATCGGAGGTCATGTTCACCAGGAAACCGTTGTAGGAGACCGGCTGGCCCCACAGGGCTTCATACTGAGAGGGAGAAAGATAAATCAGGTTCAGGGTGTAGTTTTCGGTGATGTCCACCACCTGTACCGAATAGCTTTGGCCACTGTCCGGGGAAAGGGTGACGGTGTCGCCCACCTCCACATCCAACAGCCGAGCCATTTTTTCGGTGAGCACTGCTCCCTCTTCCGGCAGGGCAATGGTTTCCCCGTCCCCACGGTGGCGAAGAGCCACATAATCCGAAAGGGCCTGGGGATCTTCCGGCACGAAAAGATACAGGTTTTTGGTGACGCCAGCCCGGGAAATGTCGATGGTGCTTTGGCGCACTGCCATGGATTCTTCCACCAGGGAGCTGTTGTCCAGCTGCTGGGCGATCTCCTGCTGTTCATCTGATGTGATTTCCTCGTCAAAGACGGCCATGGCGTCATAGAGGAATATCTCATCGTACTGCATATCTACCACCGATGCAATGGCGTGCTGCAAACCGAAACCGGCTACCATCAGGGCAGTGCATCCAGAAATGCCCACCACAGTCATCAGAATCCGCTTTTTGTAGCGGAACAGATTGCGGGCAGTGACTTTCTGCAAAAAGCTGAGACGGCACCACAGAGGAGTGAAGCGTTCCAGCAGCACCCGCTTGCCGGACCGGGGCGCCTTGGGGCGCATCAGCTGGGCGGGGGATTCGGACAAAGCACGGTAACAGGCAGCCAAAGCGGTCAGCCCGGTGCAGGCCAGGGCGGCCAGAGTGCACAAAATGGCATAGCCCCACCGGAAGGGAGTCAAGCAGTCGGGGAGAATGTACATGATCCGATAGGCGTTGAAAATGATGGTGGGGAAGAGCTTGAAGCCGATGAGAAGTCCGATGATGCTGCCGAAAAAGCTGGCAGACAGGGCATAGACCAGATACTTGGCAATGATGGCTCCCTTTCCATAGCCCAGGGCTTTGAGTGTGCCCATCTGGGTACGGTGCTCCTCCACCATGCGGGTCATTGTGGTCAGACAAACCAAAGCGGCCACCAGAATGAAGAACACCGGGAAAACGGCGGCGATGCGGTCCACCCGCTGAGCGTCGTCGGTGAATTCGCTGTAACCGGGGTTGTTGGACCGATCCAGCAGATACCATTCCGGAGAACCCAGGTCGTTCAGGTCGTGGCGGGCCTCCAGGATCTGTGCCCGGCCTTCTTCGATTTCCGCCGCGGCGTCATCCAGCTGCTGTTGGCCTTGGGCCCTTTGGGTTTCCAGTTCTTCCACGCCCTGTTGATATTCTGATTTGGCACTTTTCAGCTGGCTCCAGCCCTGGTTCAGTTTCTGCTCAGCGGTGGAGAGGGAAGCGGCCTGGGAATCCAGCTGGGCTTTGCCTGCATTCAGCTGCGCCCGGTTTTCTTCCAGGGCAGAGCGGGTGATTTCCAGCTGGGCGCTTTTGGAGGAAAGCTCTCCCTCCACACCACCCAGCACTCCTTCCAGCTGGGCGGCAAAGGCGGTTTTTTCCTCTCCGGCTGGATCGGCCAGCAGGTATTCTTTCAGAATCTGGGAGAAGGAAAAGGCCGACTGGGGCACAAATGCATCCAAAGCAGCGGAGGCATCCAGCACACTTTGCACTTCACTGGGAATGGGCTGATCCCCAGGAAGATTTTGAGCGGAATAGTTGTTCATCAGACCCCGTACACTTTGCACCAAAGAAGAAAGGCTTTGCCATTGGCTTTCTCCCTGGGCCAGTTCGGCTTCCCCGTCGGCAAGGGCCTGGTTCTGGGTCTGCCACTGGCTGAGGGCAGCACTGTACTGGGCCTTGCCGCTTTCCAGCTGTTTCTGCTGGCTTTGCAGCAGGCTTTCGTTGTCCTGGATCTGCTTTTGGGCGCTTTCCAGCTTTTCTTGGGCATCAGCCATCTGCTGCTCAAACAGGGCTTTGTTTTCTTCGTATTGGGCGATGCCTTCGTCCAGCTCCGCCTGAGACGCATCGATGGCGCTTTTGGCCTCGTTATAAATGTCGTCGTGACGGGTCTGCTCCTGCTCTTTTGCCAGCTGCTCTAGCGCCGGGATTTTTTCATCCATCACATCCTGGTATTCGTCCTCATAAAAAGGCAGACCTTGGGTGTCTTTGTAGGTGAGAAACACATCGGTGTAGACCTCATAGGCAAAAGCTTCCTCCGGCAGATAGAGAAAAGAGCGGATGGAGCCGTTGCCCACGCTGCTGCTGCCCCGTTCAAAATTGATGTACATGGGGGACTCTACCACGCCCACAATGGTGAAGGTCTGGGTTTTCAGGCTCTCCGACAGATCGCCTTCTTCCAGGAACAGGGTGATGGTCTGGCCTACCTGGAAGCTCTCGCCGGAATACATTCCATGCTCCACCAGGCATTCATTTTCTTTTTCCGGCCAGCGGCCTTCCTTGAGCACCGGCAGATTGACGGTGTCCTCTTTTTCCTGAGCGCCATTTTCCCAACTCCAGGCCCGCACCAGCATGGGGTCCCCCTCGGCCGGTTTCACAAAGGCATCCACCGAGTAGGAAGGGGAAACACAGGCGATGTCTTCCTGGGAACGCAGGCTGTCCACATCTTCTTCCGTGAAGCCCATGGAGGATTTCAGGTGCATATCCATCAGGTTCTGATCTTCAAAATATTGCTGAGCGGTCTCTTTCATGTCCGGACAGGTGGATTTGATGCCGGCAAAAAAGCCCACGCCCAACAGCACGATGCACAAAATGGAAAGATACCGGTTGTGGGTGCGCCGGATCTCCACCAGGATATCGTGCAAAAGAGCTTTGTAGCGTTTCATCTTATCACCACTCGATTTCTTCCACCGGCACAGGATGGGGATTTTCTTCGATCTGGGTCACTTTGCCGCTTTTCAGGTGGATCACCCGGTCAGCCATGGGAGCGATGGCCGAGTTGTGGGTGATAACGATGACTGTCATTCCCTGTTTGCGGCAGGTGTCCTGCAAAAGGGACAGAATGGTCCGTCCGGTTTCATCGTCCAAAGCGCCGGTGGGCTCATCGCACAGCAGGAGCTTGGGATTTTTAGCCAAGGCACGGGCGATGGATACCCGCTGCTGTTCGCCGCCGGAGAGCTGGGCGGGGAAGTTGTTCATCCGGTCGGAAAGGCCCACCTGGCTCAGGACCTTGGCGGCGTCCAGAGGATTGAGGCAGATCTGGGCGGCCAGCTCCACATTCTCCAAAGCGGTCAGGTTCTGCATCAGGTTGTAAAACTGAAAGACAAAGCCGATGTCATTACGCCGGTAGCCGGTGAGCTGCCGAGGAGAAAAATGGGCTACATCGGTGCCATCCACCAGCACTTCGCCTTCGTCGCAGCTGTCCATGCCGCCCAGAATGTTGAGCACCGTGGTTTTGCCTGCGCCGCTTTGACCCAAAATAATACAGAATTCCCCTTGGTTGATGGAAAAACTCACTCCATCCACTGCCGTGATGGTCACTTCTCCCATTTTATAGCGCTTGGTCACATTGCGAAGAGAGACAAAGCCTTCCATAAAAATCATCCTTTCCCACAAGAAAACAGGGCCGAAGTCTGAAAAAACAGAAAAATTTCACCTTATTATAAATATCATATCACAAAGAAAGCAGGGGAGAAAGAGCCGGGTTTGAACAAACTGTAAAGTGTGTATCAGAGAAAAGGCCGCCTTTCGGCGGCCTTTCGCGTTTGTGGGGAAAATTATGAATTGCTGGAGGGAGGAAAGGGAATGCCCAGCAAAGTGGCGGCGGCTTTCCGGTTTTCTTGTTCCATATCCGCCAGCTTCCGGCAGATCTCGTCGGCGACTTCCGGATTTTCCTTTTCCATCAGCTCATCGATCTGCTGGCACAGCCAGCTTTCCGATACCTGTTCCAAAGTGGTGCAGCGGTTGCTCTGGCCGATATAGCTCATAAAGCCGGATACCTTGATGTCGTAGCTCACCGCCAGACAAGGTGTACGGGCCACGGCGGGAAAGACGATGGAATGAAGACGCATACCACACAGTAGCCGCATTTTTTTCAAAAGGGCAATGGTCAGGCGCACATCCTCCGGCGCATCTCCCAGCACATAGTGGGGCGTGTGGAGACGGGCGGCCACTTGCTTGCAGGCGTGGAGATCACGGGGGACCTCGATGGGCAGCAAAAGGGTGGTGAGACCGTATTTGCGGTAGGCATATTCCGCCGCTTTGGCAAAGACCTCAAAGTCGTGAAAATTACCCCAAGGCCGCAGGGCCAGGCAGAAATACTTCCCATCCACCGGCACGCCGTGGGAAGAGAGGAACCGGTCGGCTTCTTGGGGTGAAGCGGGGGTGAGGATGGTGGCCGGGTCGGCCGCCAGGCGGATGTCCGGCTTGACCACATGCATATCGTTCAGCTCCTGCTGGGAGATGGTGTCCCGCAGGGTGATGATGTCCACGCTGCGGTTGAGCACCCGTCCGGCCAGGCGGCGGTTGAAGGGGCGGGACACATGGCCCACACCACAGCCGTACATCTGCACTTTGCAGCCCAGTTTGTGGGCGATATAAATGGTGTAAAGATAAAAATACAGGCTGCGGCTGGAGGTGGCGTCCTGAATCAGGCTGCCGCCGCCGTTGATAAAGAGCCTGGCCCGGCGCATGGCCCGGCGGAAACGGAAGAGATGAAAGGTATAGACGGCGTCCACTTCGTGGAGCAGCCGGGTCTCAGCGGGCTTGCGGGTCATGACGGTCAGGGGAGACAGAGGGTCCAGCTCCTTCATGGTGGAGATGATGGCTCCCAGAATGGCCTCGTCTCCGGAATTGCCCCGGCCATAGGCACCGCAGATGACGATGCCGTTGCGCTTGCCCCGGGCCTCACGGGCCTGGATGTATTCATAAATCTGGCTTTGACGGGCGGCCATGCCCTCCAGGGAGTAGATGCGGGAGGCCTTTTCCAGAAGGCGCTCTCCAAAGGCGCGGCGCAATTCCTCATCCTGGCACAGGCGCACCATGTAGGAGGCGAAAGTGTCCACATCCCCCGGCTGGAAGATGAAGCCGTTTTCCCCTTGGTCGATGAGTTTTTGCATTCCGCCCACATCGGAGGTGATGACAGCGCAGCCTTCCTTGACCCCTTCCAGGATGGAATAGGGGAAGGATTCGGAAATGGAGCAGAGCACATCAATGTCACAGGATTTGAAGAACTTGCCGATGTCTGACACCCAGCCGCAGAAGCAGACGCTGTCGCTGACTCCCAGCTGGGCGGCCAGAGCCTTCAGCTTGTCCATGTCTTCTCCATCGCCGCCGATGAGCAGCTTGAGCCGTTTTTCCTCCTGCCGGGCCTTGGCAAAGGCCCGCAGCAAAGTGGGGATGTCCTTCACAGGGGTGAGGCGGGCGGCGATGCCCATGACCACATCCCCGGGAGTGTAGTTCAGTCCCTGCTGACGCAGGTATTCCCCACGGTCAAAATTCGGGGTCTTCTGGGAAAAATCCAGGCCGTTGTAGATGGTCTGGATGCGGGAGGGGCGGAAGGAGCGCTGGATGAGCATCTTTTTGAAGGTGTCCGACACCGTCACATGGTAATCCATCAGCCGCAGGGCGGCAGAATTCAGCCGGCCGAAGGTCTGGCGGCGCAGGAAGGAGTGCATATAGTCCAGCTTGTAGTCACTGTGCACTGTGGTGATGACGGTGCAGCCCAGGGTCAGCTTGAGGAAGATGCCAACGGTGTTGGCCTTGGCTCCGTGGCAGTGGACGATGTCCGGCTGAAACTGACGGGCGGCTTCCTTGGCCAGGAGAAAATCCCGCAGGGGGAAGCCCGACTGGATCTCCAGCGTATCAATGCCGGCTTTTTGGGCATCCTGAGCGAATTCCCCTTTTCGCATACTCAGAAGTTTGAGCTCATGCTGTTCTTTCAGGCGGGAGCAGAGGGCCAGGATATGAGTCTTGGCGCCGCCCCGGTCGCCGCCGCCGGCGATGTGCAAAATTTTCATGATTTCCTCCCAAAAGCCGTAGAAGTCGGCGTTGATTTCGTGTATAATCCAAAAGTACAGGCCCCTGATTTCTTTGAAAAAAGGGGAATGTTCATTTCTTTTTATTATATCGAATCCCAGGGGCATGGTCAATACAGAAGGCCAGCCCCCACATGTGTTCCCAGGAGGTAGCGTTTTGGCAGGAGAAACAAAGAAAATGACCCGTAATACCCTGATTCTGGTGCCGGCAAAGGTGCTGGAAGGGGTTCTGCTTCTGGTGATGAGCGCCCTGTATTCCCGCATCTTCCCACCGGCGGTGAATGGCCGTTACCAGATCGTCAACACCACTGTGCTGGCCCTGTTTCTGGTGTCGGCGGCCTGGCTTTACAATGCCACCGCCCGCTTTGTGTCGGAATACCGGAGCCCCCAGGGGGAAAAGACCTTTTATTCCACTTTTCTCATGTCCTTCGGCGTCATCACTGTGGTGGTGCTGGGGATCGGAGCGCTGGCCTGGCAGATCGGGGAGAGTTTCCTCTTTTTTGCCGCCTCCATGCTGCTGACCAGCTATTCTCTTTTCACCATGATGAACGGCCTTCTGATCCAGACCGAACATCTGATGGTGAGCATTTTCGTCTCCCTCCTGGATGTGGCAGGAAAAGTGGTGTGCACCATTCTTCTGGTCACAGCCGGGGGCAACAGCACGCCTTATCCGGCCATCTTCGGCGCAGTCATCAGCGATCTTGTGGCATCGGGCATCGCCATGGCAGTGCTCCATGTTCCTTCCAGCACCCGGCCTCAGTATTTTTCCAAGGCTTTGCTGGGGGATCTGCTGGCTTTCGGCGTGCCGCTCATCGGCATGAGCATCGGCACCGGCCTTTTGAGCATGGTGGACCGGTATATCGTGGCTTTTATGGAGGGCGATGTGGGTTCGGCCATTTATCTCACCAATTTCACCGTCAGCTCGGGAATTTTCGGTATGATTGCCGCCGCGGTGGTGCGGGCCACTTATCCCTCCCTCATTTCCGGCTATACTAATGATGGACGACAGGCGGCGGAAAAGCTGCTGGCCCAGGGAACCAGGCTGTATTTCCTTATTGCCATGCCGGCGGCGCTGGGGCTGTGCGCCGTCTGTCAGCCTTTGGCACATTTTATGTTTGAGGACACCTATTGGTCGGGGGCCGCCATTATCGGCATTGCCGCTGCCGCTTATTTTTTCATGGATCTGACCGAATATGCAATTAAGGGCTTTGAACTGACCAAGAACACCCGGCCGGTGCTGCGTTACAGCCTGCTGGCCGCGGCCATCAAGATCGTGGCCACCTTTGCCCTGACAGGCCTGATGGGAATCCAGGGGGCAGCCTGGGGTACCCTTTTGGCCTTTGTGTGCTATTTTTTGCTGGTGATCTGGGGAATGCGCAGTACTTTCCGTTTCCGTCCCGATGGGAAAAGTACACTGCGCATCTTTGTCAGTGCCCTTCTGTGTGCTTTGTGCGCCTTTGTGGTGTGCCGTTTGCTCCCCTTGGAGGGCGGCGGCTTTGCGGCTTTGGTCAAGACTTTGTGCGGCGCCGGAGTGGGAGGCATCGTGTATGTGGCATGCCTGCTGCTTTCCGGTGAACTCCGGCCGGAACTGGAAATGCTGCGTCAGGCGCGGCAGAATCGGGCACAGGAAAAATAAGGGGAAGTCCCTTTTTTCACTGTGCAAAAAGTTTTTTTGGTGCTATACTAAGGCCGCATGAGAAAGTCTGAAAAGGAGAAGGTGATAGAGTGTCCATGAAAGCCATCGAACAGGTGGAGCAGGCAGAGCGCCAGGCAGAACAGCTGCTGGAACAGGCCCGCAAGGAGGCCGGGAACATTGTGGAACAGGCGGAAAACGACGCCGCCCGTCTGCGGGAAGAAAGCCGCCAGAAGGCCCGGGATGAGACAGCGGCCCTGCTGGCTCAGGCCCAGAAGGAGGCGGAGCGCCAGGCGGAAGGACTGCGGGACAAAACAGAGAAGCAATGTGCTCAGATCGCCGCATCCGCCGAAAGCAATATGGAAAAAGCGGTGAAATTCATTATGGAAAGGGTCGTTGGCTGATGGCGCTGGTAGAAATGAAGCGCCTGCGGGCCGTCGCGCTGCAAAGCAGGCGCCGCAGCCTTTTGCGCCAGCTGCGGCGGGAAGGTTGCGTGGAGGTGGAGACCGCCCAGGAATCCACCGATTTCGGGCAGGAAAATGCCCTGAAGCGCACGACGGAAGAAAACACAGGGGCCCGGGAATATCTGACGGTCATCGGACAGGCCATGGAGGTCTTGTCCAAATATGTGCCGCCTCCCAGCCGGCCTTTGCTGGCGGGAAAGCCCCAGCTGACCGAAAGTCAGCTTTATGATGAAAAGGTGCTGGACAAGGCCCTGGCTGCAGCCCGGCAGATCAACAAGGCGGCCGAGGAAATGAACCGTCTGCTGGGGGAAATCGGGCGGCTGGAAGGCACAGTGGCTCAGTTCAAACCGTGGAAAAGCCTGGATGTGCCCCTGGAGTACCGCATGGGCGGAGCGGTGGAATACCTGCGGGGTGTTCTGCCCGGAGCGGCCGATCTGAAAGAGCTGGAAGAGGAACTGGCGGAAAAAGCGCCGGCCTGCCAGATGGAGCAGGTTTCCTCCGACAATGAACAGCATTATGTTACCTTCCTCATTCATCAGGGCTGCAAAGAACAGGCTATGGCCATCATCAAGCAGCGGGGCTTTGCTCAGGCTCCTCAGGAAGGGGAGGGGACTCCCGCTCAGTATATCTGTGCATTGGAAAAGCAGATGGCCCAGATGAAACAGCAGCGGCAGGACCTGATCGGTAAGATCAAGGAATGCGGCGATGCCTACCGGGCCATGGAACAGGCGTTGGATGCTTACTCCATGGAAGCGGAGGAAGATCAGCTTCTTTCCGGCCTGGTGCGCACGAAAAACACCGTGGTCATCACCGGTTGGCTGCCGAAAAAGGCTGAGGCGCGGGTGGAAAAAGTGCTGGAACGGGAAGGCTGTGCTTACAGCATGGATGACCCCCAGGAAGGGGAAAATCCCCCTACGGCCATGGAGAACGGACCGATTGCCGAGCCCTTTTATGCCATCACCGAGATGTATGGCATGCCCCGTTATGGCAGCCTGGTGGACCCCAACCCTCTGATGGTGCCCTTTTATGTCACATTCTTCGCCTTTATCATGGGAGACGCTGTGTACGGCATCCTGATTGCGCTGGGGTGTTTCCTGGGACTCAAACTGCTCAAACCCAAGGGAACCATGCGTCAGATGCTCACCCTGTTCTTTTATTGCGGTCTGGGCACCATCGTGGCCGGCGTGCTGATGGGAGGATGGCTGGGCGATGCAGTGCCCGCCTTCACCGAAGCGGTGCTGGGCAAACGGGTGAATCTGCCGCCACTTTGGTTCAATCCCATGGAAGAGCCGATGAAAATGCTGATCTTTTCCATGGTTCTGGGCGGCATTCAGATCCTCACCGGTATGGCGGTGGCCGCCTGGCGGCAGATCCGCCAGGGAGATTATCTGGGCGCTTTGTGTGATACCGGCACCTGGTATATGATTTTTGCCGGCATTGGCCTTGCGGTGCTGGGCATCGGCGTAGGACAGTGGCTGATCATTGCTGGTGTGGTGCTGATGCTTCTGCTGGGCGGCCGGGACAAAAAGGGCTTTGGCCGCATCACCGGCGGCCTGGGAAAACTGTACAGTATCACCGGTTTTGTGTCCGATCTTCTCAGCTATTCCCGTATCATGGCTCTGGGGCTTTCTGGCGCTGTGGTGGGATCTGTGGTCAACAAAATGGGGGCCATGGGAGGACAGGGGCTGAAAGGCGCTCTGATCTTTATCGTGGTGGCCGTCATCGGCCATACCTTCAACATTGCCATCAGCGTACTGGGGGCGTATGTCCACACCAGCCGCTTGCAATACATCGAGTTCTTCGGCCGGTTTTACGAGGATGGCGGGCGGAGCATGCATCCGCTGAAAACAAAAACAAAGTATGTAGAGGTTATCGAGGAGGACTAAGTTATGGCATGGTTTTCGAGCTTGTTTACAGGTACCACATTTGCAATCCTGGGCGCCGCTCTGGCGGTGATTCTGGCCGGTATGGGCTCGTCCAAGGGCGTGGGCATGGCCGGTGAGGCCGGCACTGGCATTCTGACAGAAGATCCCACCAAGTTCGGCAAGGTTCTGCTGCTTCAGGCGCTGCCTGGCACCCAGGGCATCTATGGCCTGCTGGTTGCCTTTTTGATCCTGTTTACCAACCCCGCTGTGCTGGACGGCAGCCTGCCCTTCATTCAGGGCGTGGCCTATTTCTTTGCCGCCATGCCCATTGCCATCGTGGGTTATTATTCCGCCATTCGCCAGGGCCGTGTGGCTGCCGCTGCCATGAACATCGTGGCCAAGAAGCCCGATGATGCCATGAAGGGCGTTATCAGCGCCGGTCTGGTGGAAACCTATGCGGTTCTGGCTCTGCTGATTTCCGTTCTGGCGGTCTTCGGCGTGGGCAGCATGGCGGTCTGATCGAGGCAGCGCCATGAAAGGCATCGAAAACATTTCTCGCAGCATTGTGGATGAGGCCAAGGCCAAGGCGGAAAAGATTCTGGAAGAAGCCCGCCAGCAGGCCGCCCGCATCGGGGAAAAGGCCGCCCAGCAGGCACAGGCCCAAGAGGAAAGCCTGAAAAAGGACGCCCAGGCCCGGGCTGAGGAATTGCTCCGCCGCAGCGAGCGCACTGCCCTTCTGGAAAACAAGAAGGGGCAGCTTGCGGCCCGGCGGCAGCAAATCGAAAAAGCCTATGACCTGGCCCTCCAGCGCCTTTTGTCCCTGGAAGAAGGGGATTACTGCGCCCTTTTGGTGAAGCTGTGCCAGGAGACCGGGGAAAAGCAGGGAGAAATTCTGCTCAACGCCCAGGACAAAGCCCGGTTGGGTGAAGCCCTGGTGGCGCAGATGAATGAGAAGCTGGGCGCCGACTTCACATTGAGCCAGGAAGAAAAAAACATCGCCGGCGGATTTGTGCTGCGTCAGGGGCCGGTGGAGATCAACTGCGCTTTGGAGACCGCTGTGCACCTGCTGGAAGAGGAGACAGCCAGCCAAGTGGCGGCCATCCTCTTTTAAGGAGGGAGCCTGTTGAAAAAAACCAAGGATACCGATTATCTGCACATCAGCACCCGGATCCGCTGTGTGGAAGGGCAGCTGATGAACAGCACCCAGCTTTACCGTCTGGCCGAGAGCAAAGACGCCCAGGAAGCGGAAAAGCTCCTGGAGGAAAAGGGCTGGCCCGCCTTTGACTGGCGGGATATGCTGCAGCTGGAGCAGGTCATTTCCCAGCGGCGCCAGCAGATGATGGATCTGCTGTATGCCCATTGTCCCAGGCCGGAGATGATCGAAGTATTCCGGCTGAAATACGATTATCACAACATCAAGGCCATCCTCAAAGGAGATGCCCAGCAGGTGGACCCCACCCGGCTTTTGTCTTCGGCTGGTCTCATTCCGCCCCGGGAACTTTTGCGTATGATCCGGGAGGGAGATCTGGAAGGGATGGACCCGGTGATGGCAAAGGCTGTGGAAACGGCCAAGGAGATGCTGGAGCGCACCGGCGACCCTCAGCTCAGCGATATGGTGCTGGACCGGGCGGAAAAGGAAGAGACGCTGAAAAAAGCCAGAGAGAGCGGCAGTGATTTCCTCACAGGATATGTGCAGAGGACCATCGACTGCTGCAATCTGCGCACAGCGTTGCGCCTGGGACGCATGGAAAAAGGGCTGGACTATGCCCAGCGGGCCATTCTGCCCGGTGGAACCATTGCGCCGGAAACTTTCTATGTACCCATGACCCGGGAGGAGCTGCCTCGCTTGCTGGCAGGAACCTGTCTGGAGACGCTGGAAAGCCAGGCGCTGGACGCCCTGGAAGGCCGGGGCTTTGCCCTTTTGGACAAGGCCTGTGACGATCTGCTCATTGAATATGCCCGCTTTGCCCGGCAGGTTCCCTTTGGGGAAGAAACCGTCATCGGTTATCTGCTGGCCTGCGAGGCGGAATACAACGCAGTGCGCTCGGTGCTGGCGGGGAAAAACGCCGGTCTGAGCCAGGACAAGATCATGGAAAGGCTGAGGATCTGTTATGCTGTATAGAGCGGCTGTGATCGGCGACAGCCAGACGGTGATGGGATTCAAAGCGGTGGGCCTTACCACCGTGGCGGTGAACGAAGAGAAGGAGGCCGCCCGGCAGCTGCATAAGCTGGCGGAGGCGGGTTATGCCGTCATTTATATCACCGAGCAGCTGGCTGCCCTCATCCCCCAGGATATCGACCGCTATAACGACGAGCCCACCGTGGCTGTCATCCCCATCCCTTCCCAAAAGGGAAGCCTGGGGATCGGGCTCAAGGGACTTCACCAGGCGGTGGAGCGGGCCGTGGGAGCCGACATCCTCAAAAAATAGTGACCCCGTTTTCCGGGGAGTGACCGTTTCATGGCAGGAAAAACCTGCCTGCAAGAGAAAGAAGGTTGCTGATCGAATGGATAATATAGGAAAAATCATTAAAGTGGCGGGCCCCCTGGTCATTGCCGAGGGTATGGCCCACGCCAATATGTTCGATGTGGTGCGGGTAGGTCCCCAGCACCTCATCGGCGAGATCATCGAGATGCGGGGTGACAAGGCCTCCATCCAGGTGTATGAGGAGACAGCAGGCATTGGCACCGGGGAGGATGTGGTGTCCACCGGTGCACCTCTGTCTGTGGAGCTGGGGCCGGGCCTGATCGGTCAGATTTATGACGGCATCCAGCGTCCCCTGGAGGACATCCGCCGTCAGGTGGGCGATACCATCAAGCGGGGCATTGAAGTGGATCCCATCTCCCGGGAGAAGGAATGGGAGTTTACTCCCACCGCCAAAGCGGGAGACAAGGTGGAGCCCGGTGATGTGCTGGGCACTGTCCAGGAGACCATCATTGTGCTGCACAAAATCATGGTGCCCGTGGGCGTGCGCGGCACGGTGAAGGAAGTGCGGGGCGGCAAACACACCATCACCGATGTGGTGGCCGTCATCGAGGACGAAAAAGGCCAGCTCCATGAGCTGACCATGGTACAGAAGTGGCCGGTGCGTGTGGAGCGGACTTACAAGGAAAAGCTGGCCCCCACATTTCCTATGGTCACCGGCCAGCGGATCGTGGACACCTTCTTCCCCATTGCCAAGGGCGGTACGGCGGCTATCCCCGGCCCCTTCGGCAGCGGCAAAACGGTGACCCAGCACCAGCTGGCCAAGTGGAGCGATGTGGACATCGTGATCTACATCGGCTGCGGCGAGCGCGGCAATGAGATGACCGATGTGCTGCGGGAATTCCCCGAGCTGAAAGACCCCCGCACCGGCGAAAGCCTGATGAAGCGGACGGTGCTCATCGCCAACACCTCCGATATGCCTGTGGCCGCCCGGGAAGCTTCGGTGTACACCGGCATCACCATCGCCGAATATTACCGGGATATGGGCTACAATGTGGCGGTCATTGCCGACTCCACTTCCCGTTGGGCCGAGGCTCTCCGTGAGATGTCCGGCCGTCTGGAAGAGATGCCCGGTGAAGAGGGCTATCCTGCCTATCTGGCCTCCCGTCTGGCTCAGTTCTATGAACGGGCGGGCCGGGTGATCTGCCTGGGCAGTGACGGCAGAGAGGGCACCCTGTCTGCCATCGGCGCCGTGTCCCCTCCGGGCGGCGATATCTCCGAGCCTGTCAGCCAGGCCACCCTGCGTATCGTCAAGGTGTTCTGGGGCCTGGACAGCTCTTTGGCCTACCGGCGGCATTTCCCCGCTATCAACTGGCTGAACAGCTATTCTCTGTACTTTGACCGGCTGCGCCCCTGGTATGAGGACAACATCAACCAGAACTTCATCAAAAACCGCAACGAAGCCATGAAACTTTTGCAGCAGGAAAACGAGCTGGACGAAATCGTCAAGCTGGTGGGTATTGATGCCTTGTCTCCCGCCGACCGTCTGGTGATGGAAACCACTCAGATGATCCGGGAGGACTTCCTGCAGCAGAACGCCATGAGCGATACCGATTCCTACTGTGAGATCGACAAGCAGTTCCGTCTGCTGGAGCTGATTCTGTTCTACTACGAGACAGCCGGGGAAGCTCTGCGCAAGGGCGCTCCCATGCAGCCCGTCTTCGACATTCCTGCCCGGGCCCGCATCGGCCGGGCCAAGGATGTGCCCAAGGAGATCTATAAGGAGCAGTACGACAAGATCGAAGCCGATATCCGGCAGCAGATCGCTCAGATTTCCCAGGGAGGTAAAGAGGCATGATTAAGGAATACCGTACCATACAGGAAGTGGCCGGCCCGCTGATGCTGGTGCAGGGCGTGGACAAGGTCACCTATAACGAGCTGGCGGAAATCGAGCTGCCTTCGGGAGAGGTGCGCCGGTGCAAGGTGCTGGAAGTGGATGGCTCCAACGCCCTGGTGCAGCTGTTTGAAAGCTCCGCCGGTATCAACCTGGCCCAGTCCAAGGTGCGTTTCCTGGGCCATGGCATTGAGCTGGGCGTGTCCCCCGATATGCTGGGCCGTGTGTTTGACGGCATGGGCCATCCCAAGGATGGCGGGCCGGAGATCCTGGCCGAGCAGTATCTGGACATCAACGGCACGCCCATGAACCCGGCGGCCCGGGACTATCCTTCGGAGTTCATCCAGACCGGCGTATCGGCCATCGACGGCCTGAACACCTTGGTCAGAGGCCAGAAACTGCCTATTTTCTCCGGCTCCGGTCTGCCCCATGCCCAGCTGGCCGCCCAGATCGCCCGTCAGGCCCAGGTGCCCGGCAGCGATGCCAAGTTCGCCGTGGTCTTTGCAGCCATCGGCATCACTTTTGAGGAAGCCGATTTCTTCGTCTCCGACTTTAAGCGCACCGGCGCCATTGACCGCACCGTGCTCTTTTTGAACCTGGCCAACGATCCGGCCATCGAACGCATCGCCACTCCCCGTATGGCGCTGACCGCGGCCGAGTACCTGGCCTTTGAGCAGGGGATGCATGTGCTGGTCATCCTCACCGATATCACAAATTACGCCGAGGCTCTTCGTGAAGTGTCCGCCGCCCGGAAGGAAGTGCCGGGACGCCGCGGCTATCCCGGCTACCTTTACACCGACCTTGCCACCATGTATGAGCGGGCCGGAAAGCTGCTGGACAAGGAAGGCTCCATCACCATGGTGCCCATCCTCTCCATGCCCGAAGACGACAAGACCCATCCCATTCCCGACCTGACCGGTTACATCACCGAGGGCCAGATCATTCTGTCCCGTGAGCTGTACCGGAAGGATATCACGCCCCCCATCGATGTGCTGCCCTCCCTGTCCCGTCTGAAGGACAAGGGCATCGGCAAGGGCAAGACCCGGGAAGATCATGCCGGTACCATGAACCAGCTGTTTGCCGCCTATGCCCGGGGCAAAGACGCCAAAGAGCTGATGACCATTCTGGGCGAGGCCGCCCTCACCGACACCGACAAGCTCTATGCCCAGTTTGCCGATGCTTTTGAGCGGGAATATGTGTCCCAGGGCTATGACACAAACCGCACCATCGAAGAGACGCTGGATCTGGGCTGGAAGCTGCTGAGCATTCTGCCCAAGACCGAGCTGAAGCGGATCAAGCCGGAATTCATCGACAAATATTTTCCTGCCAAGAATTGAGATGGGCAATAAGGAGGAATGCAGATGGCCAGGCTCAATGTAAACCCAACGCGCATGGAGCTGACCCGGCTGAAAAAGCGCCTTGCCACAGCCAGCCGGGGGCATAAGCTGCTGAAAGACAAGCGGGACGAGCTGATGAAGCAGTTCCTGGATATCGTCCGGGTCAGCGAAAAGCTGCGGCTGGGGGTGGAAAAAGCCCTGACGGAATCCTATGCCGGATTTCAGGCCGCCGGTGCGGTGATGCCTCCGGAAATGCTGGAGCAGACCTTTCTCTATCCCAAGCAGGGAGTGGGCATTGAGATGAAGTTCCGCAACATTATGTCGGTGGATGTGCCCATGTACGATGTGATCACCAAAACCAGCGACAAGGCGGATATCTATCCCTATGGCTTTGCCGCCACCAGCGGTGAGCTGGATGACGCTGTGGCTCAGTTGGCCGGGACGCTGGGGGATATGCTCCGTCTGGCGGAGATGGAAAAAACCGTAAAGCTCCTGGCCCAGGAGATCGAAAAGACCCGCCGCCGGGTCAATGCCCTGGAATATGTGATGATCCCTCAGCTCCAGGAAACCATCCGTTATATCACCATGAAGCTGGATGAAAACGAACGGGGCAACCTGTCCCGGCTGATGAAGGTGAAGGACATGATGGTGGAGCAGAACATCAAAGCCCAACGGGCCCGGGACGGCCTTGCCTGAGCCGAAAAAGAAAGTGGACAAACAGCAAGGCTTGGTATACAATAAAATTAAAATCTGGCCCGCTTTTTTGGAAGGGGCCCAATCGGAAAGGAAGGTCATTCCCATGGTAACCAAAATCGCAACAGAAAAAGCTCCCGGCGCTATCGGTCCTTATTCCCAGGGTGTCGTCGCCGGTAATCTGGTGTATACTTCCGGTCAGATCCCCGTCAATCCGGAAACCGGCGCTGTGGAAGAGTGCGTCAAGGCCCAGACCAAGCAGTCTCTGGAAAATGTGAAGGCTGTTCTGGTTGAAGCTGGCTGCACCATGGAAGATGTGTTCAAGACCACCGTCTTCATCAAGGACATGAATGATTTCGCCGCCATCAACGAGGTGTATGCCACCTACTTCACCGGCGATGTGCTGCCCGCCCGCTCCTGCGTGGAAGTGGCCCGTCTGCCCAAAGATGTGAAAGTGGAGATCGAAGTCATCGCCATGAAGAAGTAAAAACCTTCTGAAAAGCCGTCCCGTAAGGGGCGGCTTTTGTCTGTCAGGAACTTCATATCGTGTGAGGGACTGGATCATTTTATCCCTAACGGATCTGCAAAAAGCTGCGACCTGTGCGTGGCTTTTTGCACCTATCAAGGAACAAGTGTGCGCCAAAGGCGTGCATGCAGTTCCTTGCAAAACTCGAAAAAGTGGCCTGAGCCACTTTTTCGAAGCGCCTAAGCCGTCCCGCAAGGGGCGGCTTTTTTGTGCCGCAGCAGAAGGTTTTGGCAAAAATCAAAAAAGCCCCCCAAAGCGCACAAGGCATGCTATAATAAAAGAGTCGCCTGTTTTCGGGGGACTTTTCCGAAAGGAAAACGAGAGGGCGGCCACAATCAATCCGGCCTGGGGCCAAGAGAAAAGAGGAGAGAGCCTTGTCCATTGCAAACGCCTTTAACGGCGTATTCGCCCTGATGCTCATCATGCTGCTGGGCGCCTTCATGACCAGACGAAAATTCCTGACGGAGGATTACTATCATTTTCTCACATCCTTCATCATGAAGTACACCATCCCGGCCATGCTTTTTGAGAATGCCATCGAGAATGTGACCATGGAGTTTATCACCGAAAGCGGCACACTGCTGCTGGCTCCCTTTGTCACCCAACTGGGGGGATATTTTATTGCCCTGGGCATCGCCAAACTGATCAAGCTGCCCAAGTCCTTGGAGGGCATTTTCATTTCCATCTTTGCCATGTGCAACACCATGCTGATGGGCTTTCCCATTTGTATGCAGATCTTCGGCGAAGTGAGCGTTCCCTATGTCACCGCCTATTACATTGCCAACACCCTGGTCTTTTGGATTCTGGTGGCGCCTCGCATCGCAGCTGGCGGTACAGTGGGCGGCGTCATCACCCGGGCGGAAAAGATCAAGAGAGTCTTTTCGCCGCCGCTGCTGTCCTTCCTGGTGGGCGCTGCGGTGTCTTTGCTCCACATTCCTGTGCCGGCCTTTTTGCAGACGGCCCTCACCGATTTTGGCGCTTTGACTTCGCCCATTGCCATGCTTTTGTGCGGCTATCTTCTGGCCAGCATGGGCAAGGATGTGCTGAAAACCCCTCGGTGCATTGTGGGCGCTGTGGCTGCTCGTCTTTTGTGGGCACCGGTGTTCTGTGCCGGTATCTGCCTTTTGATGGATGTGCCCGCTTTGCCGGCCTGCGTCTTTTGTGTCCAGGCGGCCATGCCGGCCATGAACCAGACGGTTATCCTCTCCGGCCTGTACCGGGGCAATGACCGGGCTGCTGCCCAGGGCCTGGCCCTGTCCAATATTCTGTCGGTGTTCATCATCCCCTTGGTGGTGATGGGCCTGAACCAAGTGTTCCCCATGTAAAAAGAAAAAAGGCTGCCCCTTGGGGGACAGCCCATCTATGATAAACAGCAGCGAAAGCCGACCGGGATGATTGTCGGGCACGCTGGGGGACGGCGCCGCTCACTGGGATTTTTCGCTGCTAATAAGAGTATATGCCGCCGCCTCCTCAGGGGTACCGGCGGAGCGAAAGTAAAAAAGTTTGCAGGAGGAATGAACCATGAGCGTGAAAATTGCCCCGTCCATTTTGTCCGCCGATTTTGCAAACCTGGGCCGGGATGTGCAGATGGTGCTGGAGGGAGGAGCCGACTGGGTCCATGTGGATATCATGGATGGACATTTTGTGCCCAATATCTCCTTTGGCGCTCCGGTGCTCCGGTGCCTACGGAAGGTCACCGACGGCTTTCTGGATGTGCATCTGATGATCTCCCAGCCGGAAAACTATGTGGATGATTTCCTGAAGGCCGGGGCCGACCTGGTGAACTTCCATCTGGAATCCCAGGGAGATCTGTTCAGCCTGATCCAGAAGGTAAAGGCTGCCGGCCGTAAAGTGGCGCTGACCATCAAGCCCGCCACTCCCGCAGAGGCGCTGTTTCCCTATCTGCCTCAGCTGGATATGGTACTGGTGATGTCGGTGGAGCCCGGCTTCGGCGGACAGAAATTCATGCCGGAGGCTCTGGATAAGGTGCGGCTGCTGCGCCAGGAGATCGACAGCCGGGGCCTTGCCTGTGAGATCGAGATCGACGGCGGCATCAACCTGGAAAATGCGCCTCTGGCTTATCAGGCTGGGGTGGATATCCTGGTGGCCGGCTCTTCGGTCTATGGGGCGGAGAACCCGCAGGCGCGGATCGGTGAGTTCAAAAAGGTCTGTGAAGGTCTGCGATAAGCAAAAAGCGGAGAGGACAAAGTTCCTCTCCGCTTTTTTCCGATGCTTTAATAGAAAACCGTTTCGGTGAGACGGCCTTCTTTCCCCGGCGGGGAATAGAGAAAGTGCTGGAGCCGCCCCTGAGTAATCTGGTAATCTTCCGGGCGGATCAGGGTGCTGGGAGCCTTCTCCAATTTGTCGATGAGGATCAGCTTGACCTTCATCTTTTCCGGCAGAATGGATTTGATGTACACCGATACCCCATCCCCGGAGGTGACGCCTTCTTTCCGCTCTGCCAGGCCCGACAGGTTGGGGCTCAGTTCCACAAAAACGCCGTAGTCCTCATTGCCCCGCACCACGCCGCTCACCGTCTCTCCTGGGGAAAAACGCCGGGCGTTTTCCAGCCAGGTGCCTAAAAGTTCCCGATGGCTTAGATGCACCCTGCCCAGGGAGGGGTCCACTCCCCGCACAGCCGCATGAATCCATTGACCGGGATAAAACCGCTCGGCGGGATGGGCAATGCGGGACACCGAGATGTGCTCGATGCCCACCAGGGAAGTGATGCCGCAGCCGATGTCCACAAAGGCCCCGAAGGGCTCCAGATGGGTCACCCGGGCGGAGATCACATCCCCAGGCAACAGGTTATCCATCA
>JAHZHY010000013.1:910-5301 GCA_019420045.1 Clostridiales bacterium | reverse complement strand
CCGGTTTTCCCACCCGGGACAAAAGGGCAATCTCCCGGGTGCGGCCACTGCTGAGGCCCAGTGCCGCCTCGTTGCGGGGAATCAGGCCGGTGATGCCGTTACAGTCCACCACCAGATTGTGGGCGCAATCGCATCGGGTGACGATGCCCTCCAGTATTTGTTCTTCCTCTGCGGCCTGATCCATGGCGGCAGGGGTATTTACCCAGCGGTTTTCCGGGGTGTGCAGCCGGAAACCTTCCGGCAGATAAGATCCCTGGGGCATATCTTCATTCCTCCTTTGTTTTGTCCGTTGCCTTTCATCTATATGCATGTTTCCCCAGGATGTTGCTGTTTTCTTTTGGAAAGGGCTGTGGTACAATACCCCTATCAGATGGGGGGAGGGAGCTTTGTGGATTATCGGGTAGGCGATGTGGTAAAAATGAAAAAAAGTCACCCTTGTGGCTGCGACCGGTTTGAGATCACCCGGGTGGGAATGGATTTCAAGCTGAAATGCTGCGGCTGTGGGCGGGAAGTGATGGTGCCCCGGCTCAAGGCGGAAAAAAGCATTCGGGCCATTGAGAAAAGGGAGGAATGAGCATGGAGGTCATGAACCGGCAAATGCATATTGCCCTGCGTCAGGGGGATGTGGGGGGCTATTGCCTGCTCCCTGGAGACCCGGAACGGTGCCAGCATATTGCCTCCTATCTGGAGGGAGCGGAGTTTGTGGCCCGCAACCGGGAATTTGTCACCTATACCGGCACATTGGCCGGGCAGCGGGTATCGGTGTGTTCCACCGGTATCGGCGGCCCCAGTACGGCCATCGCCGTGGAAGAGCTGGCCGCCTGCGGCGCCCATACCCTGATCCGGGTGGGTACCTGCGGGGGCATTGATCTGGCCGTGCGGGGCGGGGATATTGTGGTGGCCACCAGCGCCGTGCGCCAGGAGGGGACCAGCCTCCACTATATGCCTTTGGAATTTCCCGCCGTGGCCGATTTTGATGTGACCGATGCCCTGCGCCAGGGAGCGGCCTCTACGGGAGCCAGTGTGCACACCGGCGTAGTGCAGAGCAAGGACAGTTTTTATGGCCAGCATGAGCCTTCCCGGATGCCGGTGGCCCATATGCTGGAAGAAAAATGGAAGGCCTGGAAGCAGGCCGGCGTCCTTTGCAGCGAGATGGAAAGCGCCGCTTTGTTTGTGGTCTCCTCAGTGCTGGGGCTGCGGGCCGGAGCCCTGTTTGCCGTGCTGTGGAACCAGGAGCGGAAAAACGCCGGGTTGCCTGATCCCCACTGTATGGACACCGATCTGGCCATCCGGGCGGCCGTGGAAGGGCTGCGCTGTCTCATCGCCCGGGATGCCCGGGAAGAAGGGCTGTAATGGAAAAAACTTTGCCAAAGCGGTTTCCGCTTTGGCATTTTTTTATTTTCTTCTTGACAAACAGGGAAAAGGGATGCATACTGTATATACAGTATATATACAGTATAACAACGAGGTGCACCGTGAATATCGTCATCAGTCAAACAAGCGGCCAGCCCATTTATGAGCAGATCGCCCGGCAGATCAAAGGCCTGATCCTGCGGGGAGAACTCTGCGAAGGGGCGGCTTTGCCATCCATGCGCCTGCTGGCTCGGGATCTGCGCATCAGCGTCATCACCACCAAGCGGGCCTATGAAGAGCTGGAGAGGGAAGGGTTTGTCATCACCACCCCGGGAAAGGGCTGCTATGTGGCCCCACGCCCGGAGGGCACATGGGATCAGGCCCGGCAAAAACAGGTGGAGGAGTATCTGCGCCGTGGTGTGGAAGAGGCCAAAAACTGCGCCATGGGTCTTGCGGAACTGACCCAGCTTTTGCAGGAGCTGTATCAAGGAGAAAAGTAAAATGAATATAAATAGTATTGAAGCAATCTCTTTAAGCAAACAGTATTCAGAATTTGCCCTGGAGAATGTGAGTTTCACACTGCCTCAGGGATGTATCATGGGATTTATCGGCCAGAATGGCGCCGGTAAAACCACCACCATCAAGCGTTTGCTGGGGCTTGTGCAGGGCGGCGGAGAGGTGCATCTGCTGGGGGAAAAGGAAGGCTATGGCCTGCGAAAGGTGAAAGAAGAGGTGGGTGTTTTCCTGGAAGGCAGTTTTTTCAATGAAGTCATCCGGGTGCAGGACATCGATTCCATCTTGTCCCGCATTACCCCTCGGTGGGATAAGGGATATTACTCCTTTTTGCTGGATCGGTTCCAGATTCCTAGGAAGAAATACCTGCGGGAGCTTTCCAAAGGCATGGGTACCAAACTGCGTCTGGCTACTATTTTGGCCCGCCACCCCAAGCTGCTGATTCTGGACGAACCCATGAGCGGTCTGGACCCGGTGGCCCGCTCTCAGGTGATGGATCTGCTTTTGGAATTCATTCAGGATGGGGAGCACTCGGTGTTCCTCTCCACCCACATCACCACCGACCTGGAGCAGGCGGCCGACTATATCACCTTTATCCATGAGGGAAAATTGGTGTTTTCCCAGGAGAAAGACCGGGTGATGGAAGAATACGGCCTGGCCCAGGGGACGGAAGAAGCGCTGAAAAGCTTGGGGCCTGATGTGCTTATCGCCATGAGAAAAGGCCGGTATCATGCCAAAGGCCTGGTGAATAACCGGCAGGAGGCAGCCCGGCGGGAACCCTCCCTTTTGGTGGAGCCGGCCCGGCTGGAGGATATCATGGTGATGATGGCAAAGGAGGAAGAATCGTGGTTGGGTTGATGCTGAAAGATCTGTTGACCATGCGCAGATATCTGAAAAGTTTGCTGGGCGTTTGCGTCCTGTTGGGAGCCATGGGCTTTCTTCTCAAAAGCCCATCCTATGTGTCCGGTGTGGGTGGGGTCACCAGTTTTCTGGTGTGCATGGTCAGTTTTTCCTATGACGAAAATGCCAAATGGGATGCCTATGGGCTGACCTTGCCGGTGACCCGGAAAACCTGCGTCCAGGCCAAATACCTGCTTTCCCTGGCCATGGTGTTGCTGGGGGCCGTGGTCAGTGCGTTGATCGCCGGTGGGATCATGGCCTATTGGGAGACCATAGATTGGATGGAGCTTTTGTCCCTGGTGGGAAGCACAACGGTTACCGGTATCGTCATTATCAGTCTGATGATCCCCTGTATTTATAAATTGGGCGTGGAGCGCAGCCGTCTGGCCATTATGGTGGTCTTTCTGGTGCCCATGGGCGTGTTCCTTTGGTACCTTGGTTCCGGGCTGGTCCTGCCTACCCTGGCGCCCTGGATGGGAAAGCTGCTCCCTGCGCTGCTTGCTCTGCTGCTAGTGCTTTTGCTGTGGGGCTCCTATTTGGTTTCCCGGCGGATCTATGAAAAAAAAGAGTTTTAAAAAGGGCCCTCCCCGGTCTTTGACTGGGGAGGGCTTCTTTTGGGCTTAATGTAAACCTCGATTAAAAATATAGTTGACAATAAACTGGGGGCTGGTATACTGGAAACAGAACGGAGGGAATGAGATGGAAAGCACGAAGGAAAAGCTGCTGGCCTTGCTGGAAGAAAACCGGGGGCGGAGTTTGTCAGGGCAGGAACTGGCACTGCGGCTGGGGATTTCCCGGGCGGCGGTGTGGAAGGCCATGGATGGACTGAAAAAAGAAGGGCATCAGATCCAGGGCGTTAACAACAAGGGTTATCAGCTGTTGGAGGGGAGCGATGTGCTCACTCTGGCTTCCATGGAGCCCTGGCTTCCCAAAGAGTATGACCGAAGCCTGCTCCATGTGTATGATACGGTGGAATCCACCAACATCACCGCCCGGGAGCTGGCGGCCAAAGGGGCGCCGGAGGGCACAGCGGTGGTAGCCGCACGGCAGGAGGGAGGCAAAGGCCGTCGGGGCCGCTCCTTCTTTTCTCCCAAGGGAGGCGTTTATGTAAGCATGGTGCTGCGGCCCCAGCTTCCCGCCGAGGAAAGTGCCCGGGTGACCACCACGGCGGCGGTGCAGATCTGCCGGGTGCTGGAGGAAGTCTGCGGCTTTCAGGCCCAGATCAAATGGGTCAACGATGTGATGTTCCGCGGAAAGAAGATCTGCGGAATTCTGACCGAAGGGGCCATCAATTTGGAAAGCGGAATGCCGGAATATGTTATTGTAGGTATCGGGGTCAACCTGCTGGAAGGGGCCGAAGGGTTTCCGCCGGAGCTGCGGCAGATCGCCGGTGCGCTCTATCGGGAGAATCTTCCTCAGGGACTGACCCGGGGCCGCTTTGCCGCTGCTATGGTGGAAAAGATGAGGGATATTTCGGCTTTGTGCATGGCCGAAGAGACTTTGGAGGAATACCGCCGCCGTTGTCCTTTGGTGGGGCATCGGGTGATGGTGATGGAAAATGAGCCCTGGGAGGGCAAGGTGATCGCTATCTCCGACAGCTGCGGCCTGGTGGTGGAAAAGGAGGA
>JAHZHY010000013.1:0-900 GCA_019420045.1 Clostridiales bacterium | reverse complement strand
GGCAGCCAGCGGCATCTCCAGTCAGGAGAAGTGAGCATCCGTCCGGGGCAGGAAGTTTGGAGGAAAGAATCGTGAGCGAAAAAACAAAGAAACTGACCACCTGTGCCTTGATGGCCGCTTTGATGGCGGTGTGTTCTCAGATCGCCATTCCCTTGCCGGGAGGGGTGCCCCTGACCCTGTCTCTGGTGGGGGTCTATCTCACCGGTATTTTTTTGGAGCCGGGATGGGCCTTGGCCAGCCAGTGTGTCTATCTGGCTCTGGGGCTTTGCGGTCTGCCGGTTTATGCCGGTTTTTCCAGCGGCGCCGGAGTGCTGTTCGGGCTCACCGGTGGGTTTTTGTTCATCTTCCCGGTGATGGCCTGGATAACTTCGGTATCCTGCTGTAGGTTCCGGGGGATCATCCCCTTGGCCCTGGGGCTTTTGCTGTCCCTGCTTTTGTGCTATGGGGCCGGTTCGCTGTGGTATATGGCCCTGGGAAATGTGGGACTGAAGGAAACCTTGGTTTCCTGTGTGCTGCCCTTTGTGCCGCTGGATGCCTGCAAGGCGGTTTTTGCTTTGGTGTTGGCCCAGCGGATGAAGAAACCGTTGGCCCTGGGAAAATTTTAAAAGTGTCAAAAACTATTGACATTTTTCCGGAGATTCCTTATACTCAAAGTGTAAAAAGAATTTGACACTTTGAAAGCGA
This sequence comes from Clostridiales bacterium, assembly GCA_019420045.1. Lineage (GTDB taxonomy): Bacteria > Bacillota > Clostridia > Oscillospirales > Butyricicoccaceae > Pseudobutyricicoccus. Next base: position 216 of record JAHZHY010000013.1, on the reverse strand, counting down.
AAGGGGCGTCTCTATGGAACAGGCTATGTTGATTGCGTTTGCTGTGTTTTTGCTGGTACTGATTTTTTTGGATCTGGCCATGGTGGTTTCCATGCTCAGACCGGGAGATGAGCGCAAGCAAATGATCGTTTGGAAAACCAGTGCTTCCACTTTGCTGGTCACCGTATTGATGCTGGTTTTCAATGTTGTGGAGGCTTTGATCAAAAAAGAGCCGGT
>JAHZHY010000130.1:2337-18955 GCA_019420045.1 Clostridiales bacterium | reverse complement strand
ATCATATCCTTGCCTTCGTCCACGATGTCGTTTCCGGCGTCTTTCAGGTCATCGCCTGCATCCTTGAGATCGTCTTCGGTTTTGTTCATATCATCCTGGACAGAATCCTGAGGGGTGTCGGTGCCGGTGTTGGTATCGTTTTTGCTGGAACAGGCCGAGGCCATCATCAGCATGGCACAGGCCATCAACAGAGCAAGCAGCTTCTTTTTCATAAAAGCATTGATCCTTTCTTTCGCGGTCAGGCCGCGTTATTTCTGGTTTTCCATCACCCAGTGCATCTCTTCCCGGACGCTTTGCTCATCGGGGAGAGGCGTGTGGGTGAGGGGACGCACCCGATCCTTCCGCATTCCTGCGGATGTGCAGACCGTCTTTACCGGGACCTTTTTGGCCCCATTGGCACGCTGTTTTTCATTCATGTGGAAAACCTCCTTTGCAGGCAGTTGTATTTTCTCCGAAAATGCGTATACTATTCCTGCACACATGGGAGATCGATGGTTGGAATGACAGTATTTTGCCCGGGAAAAACCCCGCTATGCAGAGAGAAAGTTTTGTTTGACAAGGCCGCTTTCTGTTGGTATAATCATCTCGTAATATTCTGGAATGAACGATCGTCTCACATTTTTTTGTAAGTCATTGTCCTGATCCTGATGATTTGCAAAAGGGTGTGAGATTTTTTTTACACCGGAATTATTCAAACAGAAATGGGAGGTACCTATCATGACCGGTACAGTAAAATGGTTCAACGACGAAAAGGGCTACGGCTTCCTGTCCTGCGACGAGGGCGGCGAGGATGTGTTTGTGCATTTCTCCGCTATCCAGGCTGAAGGCTTCCGCACTCTGAAGGAAGGCCAGCAGGTGAGCTTTGATGTGGAGCCCGATCCCAAGAACAGCGAGAAGCTGCGGGCTGCCAATGTGGTAGTGCTCTAAGAGCGAGAAAAAAGGGCCGTTGCGGAAGAAATTCTGCGGCGGCCTTTTTGTCATATCCCCAAAGGGCAAACGGAGAAATCTCCGGCGGCGAAAGCAGGGGGAAAAGGGTAAAATCTTTGGAAAAGCAGGGCAGAGAGAGGGAGGCTCCCCCTTGCAAGCAGGCGGGCTTTCGTCTATAATTTAAGGTAGCTTCCGGCCAGAGACAAAGCCGGAGCCTGGAAGGAGACAGCAAAAATGGGAAAAACCAATGTGCGTATGCTGGTCATCGCTTCGGTGTTCACCGCCATGATCTTGCTCACGGTGATGTTCCCCTTCCTGCGCATCCTCAATGAGTATGCCCATATCGGCGATGGGGTGATCTATCTGGCTTGCGTCATCCTGCCTGCGCCCTATGCCATCCTGGCGGCTTCTGCTGGGGCAGCGCTGGCCGATATTTTCCTGGGCGCTATGCTGCCCTGGGCCCCCATGTCCCTTGTGATCAAAGGGTTGATGGCTTATATCATGTGCCGTCTGGCCGGAGGGAAGGAAGCCAGCCCCTGGCGGATGGTGCTGGGACTGCTGCTGGCCTCGTTCATCAATGTGGCCGGGTATTTTCTGGGAAGCTGGCTGGTGTACGGCCTGGGTGCCGCAGTGGCGGGAATACCCCTCAATCTGATCCAATCCGCAGTGGCGGCCGCCATTTACCTGGCATTGCAGAAGCTGGTGCGCCGCACAGCCGGAAAATATGTGAAATAATCATAAAGATAAAGGAAAAAGAAAAGTATGCTTGAAAAGCTGGAACTTGTGGAAAAACGATTTGGAGAGCTGGAAGAAGCGCTGGCTCAGGGCGATCTGTATGCCGATCCGGAAAAGGCGGCCCGTCTGCTGAAAGAGCAGAAGGAGCTGACCCCGGTGGTGGAGGCCTATCGGGCTTACCGCCGTACCCAGAAGGACATGGAGGATGCCCAGGAGCTGATGCACAGCGAAGAGGGAGAGATGCGGGAGCTGGCCCAGGCGGAGTTTGAAGAAAGCAAAGACCGTCTGGAAGAGCTGGAACAGCAGATCCGCCTGCTCCTTTTGCCCAAAGATGAAAACGACGATAAGAATGTCATCGTGGAGATCCGCGGCGGCGTGGGCGGAGAGGAAGCGGCGCTGTTTGCCCATTCTCTCTTCCGGATGTACTCCATGTACGCAGAACGGAAGCGTTATACAGTGGAAGTGCTCAGCAGCAATGAGACCGAGCTGGGAGGCATCAAGGAAATCAGTTTTGAAGTGCGGGGTGCAGGCGCCTTTTCCCGCTTCAAGTTTGAAAGCGGCACCCATCGGGTGCAGCGGGTGCCGGAGACCGAGTCCTCCGGGCGCATCCACACCTCGGCGGCCACGGTGGCCGTTCTGCCCGAAGCCGAAGAGGTGGAAGTGGAGATCGATCCCGGTGATCTGCAGATCGATACCTACCGTTCCGGCGGCGCCGGCGGTCAGCATGTAAACAAGACCGAGTCGGCCATCCGCATCACCCATATTCCCACCGGGCTGGTGGTGGAATGCCAGGATGAGCGCAGTCAGCACAAAAACCGGGACAGAGCCATGAAAATTCTGCGCACCAAGCTGTATGAGATGCAGCAGCAGGCCCTGGACAAGGAGCGGGCCAGCGAGCGGCGCAGCCAGGTTGGTTCCGGCGACCGGAGCGAGCGGGTGCGCACCTATAACTATCCCCAGGGCCGGGTCACCGATCACCGCATCGGCCTGACCCTCCACCGGCTGGACGCCGTGCTGGACGGGGATCTGGACGAGATCATCGACGCTCTCATCGCCGCCGATCAGGCGGAAAAGCTGCGGGCGGGGACAGAAGAATAAAGAACCGGTGATGAAAGAGACAAAGCCGGCATAGAATAAAGGAAGTGTATCGAATGAATATTTGGCATGACATCGACCCAGGCAGCATCAAACCCGAAAAGTTCATGGCAGTGATCGAGATCCCGGCAGGCAGCAAGAAAAAGTACGAGCTGGATAAGCGCACCGGCCTTTTGCGCCTGGATCGGATTCTTTATACCTCCACCCACTACCCGGCCAACTACGGCTTCATTCCCCGCACCTATGCCGATGACGGCGACCCGCTGGATGTGCTGGTGCTGTGCAGCGAGACCCTGGATCCGCTGGTGGAAGTGGAGTGCTACCCCATCGGGGTGGTGCGCATGGTGGACGGGGAGGAATATGACGACAAGATCATCGCCATTCCCTTGGAGGACCCTACCTGGAATTACTATCAGGATGTGAACCAGCTTCCTCCTCATATCCTCAATGAGATCGCCAATTTCTTTGAGGTGTATAAGAGTCTGGAACATAAAAACACCACTTTGAGCAACACTCTGGGCCGGGAAGCGGCTTTGCAGATCATTCGGGAGACTTTGTATACCTACGAGTGTCATTTTTGCGGAAGAATGGAATAAAATCCACTACCGGGGCCAGCGGAAGGAGTCAGAACATGATGGAAACACTGCTTTTGAAGGCAAATGAACAGGAAGATGTGCAGCGGGCGGGGGAGATCCTCCGTCGGGGAGGCATTGTGGCCATCCCCACTGAAACAGTTTATGGCCTGGCCGCCGACGCTACCAGCGGGCAGGCGGTGAGCAAAATTTTTGAAGCCAAAGGCCGGCCCCAGGACAATCCTCTCATCGTGCATATCACCTCTTTGGAGGATCTGCCGCCCCTGGTGGAGCAGGTGCCTCCCATGGCGGAAAAGTTGGCCCAGGCTTTTTGGCCTGGTCCTTTGACCATGGTATTTCGCAAAAGCCCCCGGGTACCTCAGGAAATCACCGCCGGGCTGGAGACAGTGGCCATCCGGATGCCTCAGCATCCTGCGGCCCGGGATGTGATTCGCGCCGCAGGCGTGCCTCTGGCGGCTCCTTCGGCCAACCGCTCGGGAAAACCCAGCCCCACTGCGGCCCATCATGTGATGGAAGACATGAAAGGCCGGATCGAAGCGGTGCTGGATGGAGGCGAGTGTTCGGTGGGCGTGGAGTCTACCGTGGTGGACATGACCGGGGATGTGCCCCGGATTCTCCGTCCCGGCGCCATCACTCAGAAACAGCTGAAGCGGGTGCTGGGGAAGAATGTGGAGATCGACGAAGCGGTGTTTCACGAGGTGGCCCCCGGCCAGCCGGTGCGCTCCCCTGGGATGAAGTACCGCCACTATGCGCCCAAAGCGCCGGTGCTGCTCTTTGTGGGCGCACCCGATGTGACTGCCCGGGCCATCGAGCAGGAGATGCAGCCCCATGACGCGGTGCTGTGCTTTGACGAATACCACGATTTCTATGACGATGAAAAGGGCCCTGTGCGCACTTATGGTCCTTCCTGCGACAAGCAGGCCCAGGGTCAGCAGCTTTTTGCCGCCCTGCGGGATCTGGACGCCACTTCCTGCCAGCGGATTCTGGCTCAGGCTCCCCGTCCCTTTGGGGAAGGGCTGGCTGTGAGCAACCGCATCCACAAAGCGGCAGGATTCCAGGTGGTGCATCCGGTGAAATTCCAGGTAGTGGGCATCACCGGTACTTCGGGCAGCGGCAAGAGCAGTGTGGGCGCCTGTCTCCAGCAGATGGGTTGGCAGATCATTGACGCCGACCAGGTGTATCATCAGCTGCTCAAGCTGGACCGGAACCTGACCCGCACGGTCCTCAACCAGTTCCCCGCTGTGGCTGGCCCCGACGGCACAGTGGACCGGAAGGCCCTCAGCCATATTGTCTTTGAAGACCGGATGGAGCTGCGCCGGCTCAATGCCATCACTCATCCGGCGGTGAAGCGGGAAATCCGCCGCCGCATCCGGGTGCTTACCAGTCAGGGATGCAGCCGTATCGGTCTGGATGTGCCCCTTTTGTATGAAAGCGGCCTGGACCATGTGTGCGACTTTGTCATCGGTGTGGTGGCTCCCGAACCGGCCCTCACCGAACGGATCGTCCGCCGGGACGGCATCAGCCCCGAACAGGCCCGCATCCGTCTGGCCTCCCAGCCGGACCGGCAGTTCTATGAGGCTCTGTGCGATATCCTCATCGAAAACGATGGGGACGAGGAGGCTCTTTGCCGGAATCTGAAGGAGAGCCTGCCCCAGATGGAAGAAGCAGAGAAAAAATAAGTGCATAGTTTGAATACCCCTGGGCACACTGAGCCCAGGGGTGTTTTTTTGAACAAAAAAGAATATACCATCAAAAACCATCAGCAAGGGGAAGAGCAGGAGGGAAAAGTGCCGGAAGAACAGATGGATGCCATCCGCCAGATCGGCTCTCTCACTTTGGAAAGCGACAAGAAGAAGTCGTCCATCCACTGCCTTACCATTGTAGGGCAGGTGGAGGGGCACATGATCCTGCCGCCCCAGAACAAGACCACCAAATATGAGCATGTGATGCCCCAGCTGGCGGCCATCGAGGAAAGCGATGAGATCGACGGGCTGCTGATCCTGCTCAACACCGTGGGCGGGGATGTGGAAGCCGGGTTGGCCATTGCTGAGCTCATCGCCGGAATGAAAAAGCCCACTGTTTCCCTGGTGCTGGGAGGCGGCCACTCCATCGGTGTGCCTCTGGCTGTTTCGGCCCAGAAGAGCTTTATCGCGCCCACTGCTTCCATGACGGTGCACCCGGTGCGGCTCAGCGGCACGGTGATCGGTGTGCCCCAGACCATGACCTATTTTGAAAAGATTCAGGATCGGATCGTGGATTTTGTGGTGGAAAACAGCCATGTGTCCGCAGAGGACTTCCGCAAGCTGATGATGAAAACCGGAGAGTTGACCACCGATGTGGGCAGCGTGGTCTATGGCAAAGACGCGGTGGACATCGGCCTCATCGACAGCCTGGGAAGTCTCAGCGATGCATTGGAATGTCTCCATGCCATGATCGACGAGGAAAAAGGGAGGGAAACTCATGCTGCACACCATCATTCCGGAGGATCAGATCTTCCCCAGTGAGTACAGCAAGCCGGAGCAGGCCCGATATGGAGGAGCCATGGCAGAGATCCATGTGGACCAGTATGGACGGCCCCGCCTGGGCAGACTTTATACCACCGATCTCAATGCCTATCTTTCTCTTTCTCAGCTGGAAATTCAATAAAAAGTCCCGTCTGGCTCGGCCAGGCGGGACTTTTTTCGTCAAAGACGGACTGTCTTTTTTGAAACAAATGTGCTATACTGTATCCTGCAATGTTATACGCAAAAATAAAGTACAGGTGATCACAGTTGGCCAATACCCAGAATCGAAAAACTTCATCATCATCCTCCGGCGGAGGGAAAAAGCGGAGCACTTCCTCTTCCTCAACCAGCCGAAGTGGAAGCAGAAGCAAAAAGAAAAAGCCCACCCGGCAGCAGGTGGCAGCCCGGCGGGAGATCTATGCCGGAGTCTGTGCCGCCGTGGCGGTGCTCTGCTTTCTCAGCCTGCTGCGGGTCACCGGCTTTTTGCTTTTGTGGCTGGAAAAGGGCATCGGCGGGCTGATCGGCACCGGTTTCGTGCTTCTGCCCTTCTGTCTGCTCTTTGCCGCAGGGCTCTTTATCATAAAGCGCCGGGGAAAGGTGCGTTTGCGGGTGTTCTGCGCTCTGCTGCTTCCGGTGTTGTGGGGCAGCGCTGCTCATATTTTCCTCTGCGCCAGGGAATTTCCTCTGACCATGGACGGGCTCATCGATTTGTGCCTCACCGGCGCTTCCCGTACCTCTGGGGGCCTTTTGTCCGGTGGGCTGGCTATGTTTTTGTCGGCGGCTCTCTCCGATGCAGGAGCCATTGTGGTGATCTTCCTGGCAGGGGTAATCTGTCTGTTGATCTCCACCAACACCAGCCTTTCCATGCTCTTTGAGCGGGTGCGTGACCTGCCCCCCGAGGAAGAGGACGAAGAGGAAGAACGGCCCCGCAGCCGGAAAAAGGCACAGGCAGCACCTCAGCCTCCTCCCGCTCCGGCTCCCATGCCCCAGCAGGCTGCTCCAGCCCGCTCGTCGGTGCTGGGAGGGCTGTTCGGCGGAAAACGGAAGAACATCGACATTCCTGTGGGCAAGCCCCAGGAGCCGGATTATCCCAAAGGGGAACCCATTTCCATCTCTCCGCCCAATGTGCAGACACCGGATCAGGTGATCGGAGCCGCTCAGCCCAAGCACCGGCCGGAAGCCACGGTGGCCCAGCCGGTGAAAAGCGGAGAAGTGCCCTCTCCGGTGATCCCGGAGATGCCTCAGGGCGAACCGGTGGTGCCCCCGGCCATTCAGAGGGCCCGGGAGTTTGCAGCCAAAAAGGCGGCTCAGATGTACAAGGCCGCAGCCCAGGCAGAAGAGCGAAAGCAGGAAGTGGCCCAGGCCGAGAAACCTATTCCATTTTCTCCAGCGCTCCAGGCGGAAGAGGCATCGAGCCTGCCCTGGGAGGAAGAGGAACTGGCGGAGTCTGTGGACAAGGCAGAAGAGCAGGATTGCCAGGTTCCTGCCGCTCCGGTTTTTCACGAGCCGGAAGTGGAAAACCCCAAAATGCAGGAAGAGTCTTTTGCCTCAAATACAGAACAAGCGCCCCAGCCCTCTTTTGCCGGGGATGAAACTCTGGCCGCCGCTGCGGTCATGGCGGCTACTCAATCGCCTCGGGAATCCTTGGGCAGGGAAGGCCCGGAATGGGACCAAAAAGATCCGGAACAGGCCGACAAGCGCCAGCAGGTGCTGGAAGAGGCCCTGGAAGAATATACCCCCAAGGATATCTATCTCTATCCCCCTGTGAGCCTGCTCAACAAAGGCAGCACCGTGGAGATGGATCACACCCAGGAGCTGGCGGAAAACTCCGCCCGGCTGGTGGATACCCTCAAGAGCTTCGGCGTGGAGGCCACCTTGGTGGATATCACCCGAGGCCCTACCGTCACCCGTTATGAGCTGCAGTTGAAACGAGGGACCAAATTCTCCCGGGTGACCAATCTGTCCGACGATATCGCCCTGTCTCTGGGAGCGGCCAGCGTGCGTATTGCCATGATCCCCGACAAATTGGCGGTGGGCATTGAGGTACCCAACAAAAATGTGGAGCTGGTGCCCATCCGGGATATCATCGATTCCCCGGAGTTTACCGGCAGCAAATCCAAGATCAGCTTTTCGGTGGGCAAGGATATCACCGGCCACAATGTGGTGGGCGATATCAAAAAGATGCCCCATATGCTCATCGCCGGTACCACCGGTTCCGGTAAATCGGTGTGCATCAATTCCATGCTCATCAGTCTGATCTACAAGGCCACCCCCCAGGAAGTGCGCCTGATCATGGTGGACCCCAAAATGATCGAGTTGGGGGTCTACAACGGCATTCCCCATCTGCTCATCCCGGTGGTCACCGATCCCCGGAAGGCGGCGGGAGCCCTCAACTGGGCGGTTGCGGAAATGATGCGCCGCTATAAGCTGTTTTCCGAATACAATGTGCGGGACCTGGAGGCTTATAACGAAGTGGCCCAGGAAAAAGATGGGGAAAAGCTGCCTCAGATCGTCATCGTTATCGACGAGCTGGCTGACCTGATGTTTGTGGCAGCCAGTGAAGTGGAAAATGCCATCGTCCGCATTGCCCAGATGGCCCGGGCCGCCGGAATGCATCTGGTCATCGCCACCCAGCGTCCCTCCGCCGATGTCATCACCGGCATTATGAAAGCCAACATCCCCTCCCGCATCAGCTTTGCCGTGGCCTCCCAGATCGAATCCCGGATCATTCTGGATACCACCGGTGCGGAAAAGCTGCTGGGGCGGGGCGATATGCTCTATAATCCTCTGGGTGCGCCCAAGCCTTTGCGTGTGCAGGGCTGCTTTATCACCACCGGCGAGATCGAAGCGGTGGTGGAGTTTGTGAAAAAGACCGGCACGCCGGATTATTCCCAGGAGGTCATGGATCACATCGAGCGCCAGGCCGAAGGGGCCGACAACGGCAGTGCTGCTGCTTCTGGCGGTGGGGAGGAAGAAGAGGACGAAATGCTCCCCAAGGCCATCGAGGTGGTGGTGGAGACCGGACAGGCTTCGGTGTCCATGCTTCAGCGCCGCTTGAAGCTGGGTTATTCCCGGGCGGCCCGGCTGGTGGATCAGATGGAAGAGCGGGGCATCGTAGGACCCTTTGAAGGCTCCAAGCCCCGGCAGGTGCTGATCACCCGGGACGAATGGCGGGAAATGGTGCTGCGTCAAAGCGACTGATTTTCCCGTAAATCATGTGATACCATAGGAAGAACCAGGATGGGTTCTTACATACCGTGCCCCAAGAAGGAGGAGCTATGACAGAAAAGGAAGTGGCGGAGCTGCGCCGCCGGTTTCGCCAGGATAAAAACAGCATCACCCACATCAGAGGCTGCTATGTCAACGATCGGGGGGAGATTCTCACCCAGTTCGATCAGCCCCTGTCCACTCTGGGCCAGGAAGAAGAGGAAAAAATGCTGGCTCTTCTCAAGGGGGCCTTGTCCGGCTCGCTGGGGAAAAACCTTCTGGATGTGGCCTTTTCCAATGAACAGGTGATGGAAGGAGAAGAGCACAAGCTGCTGATGGAGCTGCGGGAAAGCCAGCTGCGGGACGAAAATGTGGCAGAGCGGTTTTTCCAGAAGGTGATCGAAGGGGTGACGCTGGAGGAGAATTACCTGATTCTGCTGGCCTATGACACCTACGATGTGCCCGGTCACGGCAAGGATGGAGAAGAGATGGAGGACAGCTCCACCGATGTATTCCGGTATATCCTCTGCGCCATCTGTCCCGTCAAGCTGACCAAGCCCGGTCTTTCCTATTCGCCTCACGAGAATCTGTTTCACAACTGCAAGCTGGATTGGGTGATCGCCCGCCCGGCCCTGGGCTTTTTGTTCCCTGCTTTTGATGAGCGGACGGCCAATATCTATAATGCCCTCTACTACACCAAAAGCCCGGAAGACAACTGCCAGAGCCTGGCCGATGTGCTTTTTGCCACGGAGCTGCCTATGCCTGCCGTGCAGCAGAAGGAAACCTTCCAGGGCCTTTTGGAGGACAGCTTTCAGCAGCAGTGCAGCATGGAGCGGGTGCTGGAAGTGGATCAGAAATTGCGGGAGACCATCGCCCGGCACAAGGAGGAAAAGCAGGAGGAACCCCTCACTTTTTCCAAGAAGGAAGTGGGGATGCTGCTGCGGGGCTGCGGTTTGGAGGAAGAGGAAGACAATCATTTTGAAGAGTGCTACACCCAGTCTTTTGGTCAGGAAACCCTGCTGTCTCCCAAAAATGTGGTGGAGAACAAGATCCAGGTAAAGACCCCGGCGGTGACAGTACAGGTGGACCCGCAGCGGGCCGAGCTGATTCAGACCCGGGTGATCGATGGGGTGAAGTACATCCTGATTCGGGCCGATGAAGAAGTGACGGTGAACGGGGTACATATCCACATTTCCTGACCCTCTTTTCCATCGGCCTGCATCGTGCTATAATAAGAGTAGTTCGAATACCCATTTTGTGGCCGTTTTCAAAACGGAACAATCTGTTTTTCAGGAGGGACTGTTATGGGATTTAAAAAGCTGGAAGCCTGGGATATGCCGGGCAACCCTTTTGAGATGATTGAGCATCAGGCGGCGCTGTTTACCGCCGGCACCAAAGAACATTTCAACACCATGACCATTGGCTGGGGGCTGATGGGAGATCTGTGGAATGTGCCCGCTTTCACCGCTTATGTGCGTCCCAGCCGCTATACCTGGAAGTTTGCCGAGGAAAACGATTGCTTTACCGTTTCCTTCTTCGGCACACCCCGTCCCCAGGCCCTGGCCGTGCTGGGAACAAAATCCGGCCGGGATATGGATAAGATCCACCAAAGCGGTCTGACGCCGGTGGAACTGGAGGGCCAGGTGGCCTTTGAAGAAGCCCAGGTGGTGCTCATCTGCAAGAAGATCTATGTGGACGATCTGAAGCCGGAGAAGATTCCCCAGCAGTGGAAGGACAAGTTCTATGGCGATGGGGATTATCACCGGATCTATACCGGCCAGGTGTTGTCGGTTTATGTGAAAGAATAAAAAGCGCAAAAGGGCGGCTTTGAAAGCCGTCCTTTTATGCACAAGGAAAGGAACGGGACCATGGCGGAGCGATATGAATTTTTGCCCATCTCCAAGGAGGATATGGTGGAGCGGGGCTGGTATTATTATGATTTCCTGCTGATCACCGGGGATGCCTATGTGGATCATCCCTCCTTCGGCACGGCGGTGATTTCCCGTCTGCTGGAAAAGGAAGGATTCCGGGTGGCCATCCTGTCCCAGCCGGATTATCATTCGGTGGAAGAGCTGTTGGCCATGGGCCGGCCCCGTTATGCGGCTCTGGTCAATGCGGGCAACATCGATTCCATGGTGGCCCATTACACCGTGGCAAAGCGGCGGCGGGAAAAGGATGCCTATACCCCCGGCGGGATGGGTGGAAAACGCCCTGACCGGGCAGTGATCGTCTATTCCAACCTGGTGAAGCGGGCCTGGCCCGATCTGCCCATCGTCATCGGCGGCATTGAGGCGTCTTTGCGCCGGTTTGCCCATTATGACTATTGGGAGGACAAAGTGCGCCGTCCCATTCTGGTGGACAGCGCCGCCGATCTGCTGATTTACGGCATGGGAGAGCATCAGATGGCGGAAATCGCCCACCGTCTGGCCAAGGGGGAGGATATCCACCAGATCCGGGATGTGCGGGGCACTTGCTATATGACCAAGGACACGGAGGACTGCGTTTTTCCCTTTGTGCAGGAGCCTTCCTTCGAAGAGGTCAGCCGGGACAGGCACGCCTATGCCAAAGCGGCCCTCATCGAACACGATGAGCAGGACTTTGTCCGGGGCCGGGCCATCATCCAGGGGTATGAGGGCCGGTTTCTGGTGCAGAATCCGCCGGCCATTCCCCTGAACACTCAGGAGCTGGATCAGGTGGCCGATCTGCCCTATACCCGCACCTATCACCCGTCTTATGAAGAGCAGGGAGGTGTGGATGGCATCCGGGAGGTGGAATTTTCCATCATCCACAACCGAGGCTGTTTCGGCGCCTGTAATTTCTGCGCCCTTACCATGCACCAGGGCCGGTTCGTCACCAGCCGCAGCCACCAGTCGGTGATAAAAGAAGCCCGGCGCATGACGGAAAATCCCCGGTTCAAAGGGTATATCCACGATGTGGGCGGCCCCACTGCCAACTTCCGTGGTCCCGCCTGCCCGAAGCAGGCCAAGGTGGGAGCCTGCAAGGACAGACAGTGCCTGTTCCCCTCTCCTTGTCCTGCACTCAAGGGAGATCACAGCGATTATCTGGCCCTTTTGCGCAAGCTGCGGGCCATCCCAGGAGTGAAAAAGGTGTTCATCCGCTCGGGCATCCGGTATGACTATATGGCCTGCGACCCTTCCGGGGAGTTTTTCGCCGATCTGGTGCGCTATCATGTGAGCGGCCAGCTGAAGGTGGCCCCGGAGCACATCAGCCCCAATGTGCTTTATTACATGGGCAAGCCCCCCAAGGAGATCTACGAGCGGTTCTGTGACAAATACAAGAGGCTCAACCAGAAATACGGTCTGGAACAATACCTGGTGCCTTATCTTATGTCCTCCCACCCGGGCAGCCGGTTGGATGATGCCATCTATCTGGCGGAGTATCTGAACCAGACTGGCTATCGCCCGGAACAGGTGCAGGATTTTTATCCCACGCCGGGTACGCTTTCCACCGCTATGTATTATACCGGCCTGGACCCCCGCACCATGGAGCCGGTGTATGTAGCCAAAGATCCCCATGAAAAGGCCATGCAGCGGGCGCTGCTCCAATGGAAGAACCCGAAAAACCGGGCGCTGGTGCTGGAAGCGCTGCGAAAAGCCGGGAGAGAGGATCTCATCGGCCATGGCAAGCACTGTCTGGTGTGGGACGATACCCATTCCCGCCGGAAAGAGGGAAAAGGGAAGAAAGAAGCGCCGCCCCCGGTGCGGGAGCACAAAAAAGTGCGAGGCGTAAAAGCTCCCCGCCCCCAGCATACAAAAGGCAAAAAACAGCCCTCCCGCTCGGGGAAAAAGGGCCGATAACACAAAAATCCCTGCTTCAAAAGAAGCAGGGATTTTTTATGTCATCAGACTTTCCAAGGTGATGGGCCGGGCTTTCAATCGTTCGGCATCCTTTGGTTCATGAGAGATCACCAGAAGTGCCCGACCTTCCTGATGATCCAGAATACACTGGATCGCTTTTTTCCGGCTCTCTTCGTCCAGACCCTGAAAAGGTTCATCCATCAGAAGGGCATCGCAGGGGAAGGCCAGGGCCCGCCCCAAAGCCCCACGCCGCCGCTGTCCGCCGCTGAGGGCGGCAGGGTAGTGGGAAAAGTACTCCGCAAGGCCCAGCTCTTCCCCAATTTGCCGGGCCAGAGCCGGAGTGCGGCTCACAAGGCACAGGTTTTCCTCCAGGGTCAATGTGGGCAGCAGCCGGTCTTCCTGAAAGACTACGCCCAGGCGGGAAGGGCGCTGGATCGTTCCCATCTGAGGCTTCAGCAAACCGCAGAGCAGCCGGAGAAAGGTGGTTTTTCCCTGGCCGGAAGGACCTAAAAGCAGCAGCCGTTCTCCCTTTTCCAAAGAAAAGGACAGATTCTGTAGCACCGGCCGGTTTCCATAGGAAAAAGAAATGTTTTGAGCGCTCAGCATGGGGTATCCTCCTTTTTTGGGGGGGTATACCGGCGGGAAAGACATTTTACCAAGGCTACCGCTCCCTTTTCCAAAGCCAGAGACAAAAGGATGATGGCCGCCGTCCAGGCAAACAGATCGGTGGTCTCCAAGGTCACTTTGGCGGTGTGGAGCTGAGTACCCATGGCGCCCATGGGGATGGCCAGCACTTCACCGGCGATTCCCGCCTTCCAGGCAAAGCCCAGGCCGGTGCGCACCGCCGCCAGGGCATAAGGCACGAGGGCGGGGAGATAGATGTAGCGAAAGACCTGAAAAGGGGTAAAGGCATAGACCTTCCCCATTTCCAAAAGCAGAGGATCGGCGCTTTTCAGCCCTTCCAACAGGTTTTCATAGCACAAAGGCAGCACCATCAGAAAGGCGATAAAGGCCGACAGCCAGGGGGAGGGCAGCCACAAAAGGGCCAGCACAATAAAGGAGGCCACCGGCGTGGATTTGATGATGGCCAGCGGGGGCGCCAGAAGAGAGGCCAGCGGTGGCAGGAAAAATCCCGCCACCGCCAGCAGAGCCGCACTGAAAAAGCCCAGCAGGAATCCGGCCACGATCCGCCGCAGGCTGAAGGCGATGCTCTGCCAGAAAGGAAGGGTCAACGCCAGTTCTCCCAACCGCCGCCCCACCTGAAGTGGAGAGGGCAGCAGCAGGGGCTGATTCAGCCGCCAGGCCCCGATCTGCCACAGCAGCAGCCAGAACAGGGCGACCAGTCCCCACCGCAGCAGACGCGGTTTAGCTTTCCAGGTAGTAGAAGTCATCGCCGGGAAGAGCGCCGCCCACCGAGGTGGGGTCTGCATTCATCAGAATTTCCAGGAAGCCCTGGGTCATGGTCTTCATCTCATCGCCGGTGATGCAGACGATGTTGCACTGGGGCAGGGCCTTCTGGGCCACCGCCTTTTTGATGATACCCTGTTCTTCAATAAGAGTGGACACTTCGTCCAGATTCTTTTCATCGTTCACATAGTTGACGCTTTCCTGGTATTCTTTCAGGAAAGTGGCCAGGGCCTGGGGATGCTCCTGGGCAAAGGACTTCTGTACCAGCAGGCAGCCCATGGTCAGAACGCTTTCACCCTGGGCGGCATCCTCCCACAGCTGGGTCAGGTCCAGGGCAACCCGGGCGTTTTCATTCTGGGTGAGAACACTGGTGACAAAGGGCTGGGGCAGCAGGGCCAGGTCGGCCTGTCCGGCGGCCAGCAAAGCAGCCAGCTCGCTGTGCTCGGTTTTGTACTCCACCTGCACATCCTCACCGGGGGTGAGGCCGTTCTGGGTCAGCACATAGTTGAGGGCATATTCCGGAGTGGAGCCTTTGCCGGTGGCGTAAATGGTGCGGCCGCGCAGATCCTCCACCGACTGGATAGAGTCGCCGGTTTCCACGATATACAGAACGCCCAGGGTGTTGAGGGCAGCCAGCTGTACTTTGCCCTGGGTCTTGTTGTACAGGGTGGAAGCCAGGTTGGTGGGAACGGCGGCAATGTCATATTGCCCCTGGACGATGGGCCCGGTGAGTTCTTCCGGAGCGCCAGCCAGAGTGAAATCATAGTTCCCCTGGGCTTCGCCCTTGGCGCTGTCGTCCATCATCTTCACCATGCCCATGGCCGTGGGGCCTTTCAGCCCGGCCACCCGGATGGTCACATCGTCGGTATTTTCTTCAGGGGTCTTTTCTTCCTCCTTCTGCTGCTCCTGCTGAGCAGAGTCCTTGTTGGTATCATCTTGGGAAGAGGAAGATTTCTGGCATCCGGCCAGAGTGAAAAGCAGCAGCAAAGCGAGGAAAAGGGATAAAAATCTCCGTTTCATGGAATGAACTCCTTTTTGTGATATGGTGTGGGCGGTCAGTTTGCATGGGCCAGTGTTTCCAGCTCCTCCACGGATAAAAGATGGATGCAGTTTCCCTGCCGACGGATGATCCCTTCTCCCTCCAGGGATTCCAGAGCCCGGTAGAGAGAAGCCCGGCCCAGATTGAGCTCCCGGGAAAGCTGGGTATAGCTTTCCACCTGGGGCTGAGGGCCGTGGGCCAGAAGCCACAAAGCCAGCCGGGCCTGAGCGGTGGGGGCGGTGAAACTGCCAATCTTGTCATTGAGAAATTGGATGCGCTGGGAGAGAAAAGAAATATAATTCCGGGCGGTGAGGGGACAGCAGACAAACATCTTTTCCAGGGTTTCCCCGGAATAAAACAGGATGCCGCTTTCCTCCTGGGCGGTGACGGTGCTCACATACCGTTGGGTGGGATGAAACAGCGCAGCCACCCCAAAACAGCTTCCCGGATGCAGCGTGTTCAGCAGCACGCCGCCCGGGCTGTGCACCTGCACTTTCCCACGCAGGATCACTCCAATGGCCCGGCGGAAATCGTGGGCGGAATAGATGGTTTCACCAGGGGAAAACAACTTTTTCTCCCCTTGGTCCATCAGCTTGCGCCCTTGTTCTTCCTCCAGACCCTGGAAAAGAAAGCACCGGCTGAGAATTTCTTGTTCTTTTGCAGTCAGCTCCATGGCAAACCTCCCGATACTGTCTCATATGAGACAGATAGAGTATACTCCACCAGGCAATAGAAAAGTGACAAAAATTTAACAAAAATCCCCCAGAATCATAAGGATCTGGGGGAGAGGAGTCAGCCATGGAAATCAGTCAGCAGTCGGGTCAGGAGACAATCCGAAGCCTCGATGGCACGGGAGCGGGCTGTGGGCAGCAGACCCAGGGGACGGGAAGGAGGCGGAGCCGATGCAGCCGATGACAGGCGGAAGAAATCGGTGAGAGAATAGATGGCAAACCGATGGATCTGGGCCCGCTGAGCCCGGTTTTCCAGCATAGCGATGAGCAGGCCAGTGTAATCGGCGCTGTCGGGCACTTCCAGCTCGTGGGCAATTTCGGGGAGAACCTTTTCGAACAGGGCCCGGAGAGAAGGATTCACCTCTTCTTCTCCCAACAGGCGTAGAGCTTCCCCTATGTCCTGGGAAGAGAGGGCGCAGAAGCGGGGGAAGGCCCAGTCCTCTGCCGGTCGGCGGACATAATACAGATGTTCCGCCAGATTTTCCAGCATCCGCCGGGCGTCATAATAGCCCATGCGCAGATTCCGGGCAGAGACCGATGGGTCAAAGTTCATGATGGGTCC
>JAHZHY010000130.1:0-2327 GCA_019420045.1 Clostridiales bacterium | reverse complement strand
GGATTCGGAAGGCTCCAGCACCCGTACCCGTACATTTTTGTCTTTGGGCAGACGAAAGATCCCCGGGCCGAAGGTCCGCGCTGCTATGATATCAGTATGGCCCCGGGAGACCAGCATATGCATAGGACAGTTGTCATAAAGTCCGCCGTCAATAAAGGAGCGGCTGCCGATGCGGGTGGGCTGGAAGCCGGGGAAAGTGGCGCTGGCCATGATGTAGGACAGGAGAAGATGGGGCGGCACCTGATCCTTGAACACTTCCACCGGTTTCAGATCCCGGATGGACACAGTGACCAGGCCGAAATCCACCGGGCTGTCCAGCAGCCGCTGGGTATCCACCAGTTGGGAGAGCAGCTTTTGCATCCGCCCTGTGTCCACGCCGCCGTCCTCACGAACCTGGCGCAGAGCATCTTTGTAATAGGACAGGTCGGAAGGGTCCACCTTTCCGGTGAAGAGTTTTTGATAACGGGCATTGTCGATGTCAAAAAGATCTTCATTGGACAGGGTGAGCCATTTTTCTCGGGCTTTTTCCCAGTCTCCCTGGGCCAGCAAAGCGGCGTTGACCGCTCCGATGGATGTGCCGGTGATGGCGTCAAAGGTGATCCCGGCTTCCACAAAAGCCTGGTAGGCGCCGATATGATAGGCGCCCCGGCTGCCGCCGCCCTCCAAGGCAAGACCGACCATAGCACGGCCTCCTTTCGCTGTTTTAACTATTTTTAATCCTATCATCTGGGGGAGTTTGTGTAAATACCCTTTTGAACCCTCTGGAAGTTGTGCTATAATATGGAGAAAGCATTGCTGCATCTATTGTATGGGAAAAACACCCTAGTATGAAAAAATGCCCGGATCAAAGGAGGAAATGAAGATCATGTACACTTGTGCCAGCTGCCAGATACACGCCTGTGTGTCCGGTGATAAGGAGAAGATGCCCAAAAACTGCCCTATGCACAATGAGGAGCTGATGGAGCGGGCCAAGGCAGAGTACGCCAAGCCGGAATATCGTGATTTCTATAAAAATTCCTGCCTGGTGGAATCGGAAGGCTATTGCCAGTGGCCGCGGGTGAAGGAAATTGCCGAGTTCTGCAAGAAGAACGGTTTTACAAAGATCGGTGTGGCATTTTGCACCGGCCTGCGTCAGGAAGGCAAAGTGGCTTGCGAGATCTTCCGCAATCACGGCCTGGAAGTGGTGTCGGTGATGTGCAAAACCGGCGCTATGCCCAAGGAGACCGTGGGAGTCACCGAAGAGGAAAAGGTGCGTCCCGGCACTTTTGAAGTGATGTGCAACCCAGTGGCCCAGGCCATGTTGCTCAATGAGCAGAAGACCCAGTTCAATGTGGTCATCGGTCTGTGTGTGGGCCATGATTCCATGTTCTATAAGTATTCTGATGCCATGTGCACCACCCTGGTGACTAAGGATCGGGTGCTGGCTCACAATCCGGCTGGTGCCCTTTACTGTGCCGGTTCCTATTTTAAGACACGGGTATAAACCATGTTCTATGGCGAAGGAGGCCGATGGATGAACGAAAACAGACCTTCTCACTGGCGGAAAATCTCTGCCATTGCAGGCGGCCTGGGTGCCGCCGCAGGCTTTGCGGCCTTCTGCCGGTGGCAGAACAGCAGCCTGAGTGTGACCACTTACCGCTGCGGCAGCCATAAGCTGCCCTCCTCCTTTGAGGATTTTGTTCTGCTTCAGGTGTCCGACCTGCACAACAAACGGTTTGGACGAAACCAGCATGGCTTGCTGGATCGGCTGGCCGCTGAGGAGCCAAATGCCATTCTCATCACCGGAGATCTGGTGGATTGTCACCGGACCAATATCGCCCGGGCCATGGAATTTGTCCGGGGGGCAGTGCGGCTGGCTCCGGTGTATTATACTCCCGGCAACCATGAGGGACGGCTGGCCGTCTATCCCCGGCTGCGGGAAGAGCTGGTCAAAGCCGGTGTTCGGGTGCTGGAAGATCAAAAGGCCTGTCTGGCTTACCGGGGCGGCTTTATCGAGCTGATCGGATTGCGGGACCCTCGGTTTTTGCCGCCGGAGGAGCGAAAAAACAGCCAGGTGCTGGAGAAAAAACTGGCTCAGCTGACCGAGGGGGACGAAAAAGTCTTCCGTCTGCTGCTTTCTCACCGGCCGGAACTGCTGCCTGTTTATCAAAAGAGCGGCGTGGATATGGTGCTTTGTGGCCATGCCCACGGCGGGCAGTTCCGTCTGCTTCATCAGGGGATTTTTGCCCCTGGGCAGGGGGTGCTGCCCAAGTATACCGGCGGTGTCCATGTGCAGGGAGCTACCGCCATGGTGGTCAGCCGGGGCCTGGGCAACAGCGAATTCCCGC
>JAHZHY010000129.1 GCA_019420045.1 Clostridiales bacterium | reverse complement strand
ATGAACTTCTTTTTATTTCCCTAAATTGTTGCACTTGATAGTATAATTCACCATGCGATGAAAAACGGGAGAGGATTGTATGATCCTCTCCCGTTTGTTATGCCCTATTCGCCCTCGATCAGGGTCATGGGATCGATGAAGGCCCCATCCTGGGTCACTTCCAGATGGATGTGGGGGGCCAAGGCGCTTTCGGTGGTCATGGTGCTGCCGCCTCCACCCACCAAATCGCCCATCTTCACGGTGTCGCCCTCTTTCACCGTGGCGTTTTTCATCAGCCCGCGCAGAGTGCTGATAACGCCGTTGCCGTGGTCGATGGTGAGGCAATAGCCGGTGAGGTCATCATAGAAAACGGCAGTGACGGTGCCGTCGCCTATGGCAGTCACCTGGCCGCCGTCTTCGCAGGCGATATCCACACCGCTGTGGACCCGCCAGTCACCCATGGTCTCATCCTGGATCAGGGTGTCGCCGGAAAAGCCCCGCAGCACCTGGCCGCCTTGAACCGGATTGATGAATTTTTCCGCCACCGGCGCTTCCGTCTGGGCGGCGGGTACATCTTCTTCCGGCAGGGAAGAGGGAGCGGCCTCTTCTTCCTGGGCCTGGGGCGCAGGGACTTCAGCCGTGCTTTCTTCCGGTTGGAGGGTTTCCTCTTCCTCCGGCTGGGAAATCTCCGGTGTTTTGGGCACCGTGTCCACCTGGCTGCTGATCTGCAAAAGCTGGTCCGCTTCCTCCTGATTTCCTCCGGTGAAGAACAATACATAACCCGATACCCCGATGGCCGCGGCACACAGGGCAAGGATTATGTAAAATCCTTTGCCGGAGACGAAGTCCGATGCCTTCTCCATGAATCCCGAATGTTTTTGCTGCATATTGTAGCACCTCCGCCTGTAGTATTGCCTTCCCTGGGAGGGATTATACCAACCGGGGCGGAGAGAAATATTTTAATTTTGCAGCAAAATTTCCGTGCCTTTATAATACCATTTGAGGATCTCATCAAAGGTCTTGCCTTCCAGAGCCAGCTCCCGGGCGCCGTATTGGCTCATTCCCACGCCGTGGCCGTAGCCCACGGTGGAAAACACCAGGGCGCTGTCGCTGGCCTGAAGGGTGAAGTTTGTGGAGTTGAGCCCCAAAAGGGTGCGGATCTCAGAGCCGCTCACCCGCACACCACCCACCAGAACATGGATGATCCCGCCGGTCTGGCTGCGCTGGGAAGCCCGGAACCAGCCTTGGGGAGGATCGTTGAAGTTGGCCTCCGGGTGCTTTTCCCAGAACTTTTTGGCGAATTCCTGGGGTGTGATGGAAACGGTGCCATAGTAATTGGGGCAGGCTTCTTCACCAGGGCTGTCCACGCTCACCAGATAAGGATGTCTGGCTCCCCACACATCCAAAGCGTCTTCGGTCTTGCCGCTGGAAGCGGCATGGAACACGGCGGCGATGGCCTGGCCCTCATAGGTGACCACCATGCCGTCGGTGCTTCCCACTGCTTCCTGGATGGTCTTCCGGTATTCCTTGGCCTGATCTCCCCATAGGGTCTGCTGGTTTTCTTCCAGATTCACATAGGCTTTGCAATGGGTGAAGTCATCACAGAGCTGGGCGCCCTGGTGGATGTCAGGGATGGCCACTCCTTGTTCATAGGCGTTGAGTTTGTACAGGGTGTAAGTCCGGGCGGCCACCGCCTGGGCTTTCAGTGCTTCCGGCGGAAAACTGGCGGGCATCTCGGCGGCCAGCACGCCCTCCAGATAATCTCCCAGGGCCAGCTCTTCCACCTGCCCGTCACGCAAAAGGGTGATGTGAACGCGCTCATCGTAGCTTTCTCCTGCTTTTTCCGGGGAAGCGGTGGGTTGGGCGGCCGTCTCCGCTGAGGGAGAAGCGGAGGGTGTTTCTTCTTTTTCCCCTCCCTCCAGCCCCAGAGTGCACAGGGGAAGAGCGTAAACCAGCGCCAGGGCAGCGCAGGCTGTGAGCAGAGATCGTTTCATGGGAAGTTCCTC
>JAHZHY010000128.1 GCA_019420045.1 Clostridiales bacterium | reverse complement strand
CACTTTTCATTCGGATTTTCTGCCGTTGTCCATGGCCTTTTTCTCTTCGGTTACATCGGGCATCGCCTATACCTTGCTTCGTTACTCCAAAGGAAAAACCGACGGCATGACGGTGATCATGCACTTTTCCACCTTCAGCGCTGTGTGCTCCATTCCCTTTATGCTGGGCAATTTCGTTGTGCCCAATGCCAAGGAGCTGATGGCTCTGGTGCTCATCGGCCTGTTTGGTTCCCTGGGTCAGATCGCCCTCACCTATGCCTATCGTCTGGCTCCCGCCGGAGAAGTGAGCATCTATAACTATTCCGGCATCCTGTTTTCCATGGTGCTGGGCTTCCTTTGCCTGGGAGAAACCATCCCGGCCACTTCTTTTATAGGAGGGGCCTTGGTCATTGCCGCATCGCTATTGGTGTATGTCTATTCCCGCCGGCAGGAAAAGAAACAAGCATAACAGAAAACGGAAAGCCCCTCTGGATGTTTCAGAGGGGTTTTTGCAAAAGCAAACATTTTGTGAAGGGCCTTGACGGCGTGTGACTACTGTGATAGTATATCCTCGTAATCTTACTATTGCAATAGTCATTACACAAGGAGAGACAAACAAATGGAAGGAAAGCTCTTTGATTCCGAACGGAAAGTGATGGAGGTTTTGTGGAAGGAAGGGGAACTGACCGCCGGCCAGCTGGCCAAGCGGCTGCTGGAGGAAGCGGGATGGAACCGGAACACCACCTATACCGTCATCAAAAAATGCATCGCAAAGGGGGCCATCGAGCGCCGGGAGCCCAACTTTTTCTGCAAAGCGCTGCTCACCCGGCAGCAGGCCCAGCGCCAGGAGACCCAGGCCCTGATCGGCCGCTTGTTTCACGGTTCGGCGGAAGAATTTTTCACCGCTTTTCTCCGGGATGAAAAGCTGAGCCGGGAGGAGCTGACCCGTCTGCGCCAGTTGATCGACGAGAAGGAGGAGCAATGACATTGCAGCAAATCCTCTCTTGGTCCCTACGGGGCAGCGGTGTGATTTTGTTGGGGATGCTGCTTCTGCGGTGGAAACAAAAGATTCCGGCCAAAGGAATGCTTCTTCTATGGCAGGCCGCCATTTTGCGCCTTTGCCTGCCGGGACAGATCTCTTTGCCTGTGTCCTGGATGGGGGCAAGTGTCTCCCGGAATACAGCAGGCGGAGGGCAGATGTGGACCTGGATATGGCTGTGGGGTGTTTTCTTTGCAGGCATGGTGACGGCTTTTCGCTGGCAGCAGGCCCGACACCTTCTGAAAAAGGCCCGGCCCTTGTCCGATGCCTCTTGCCGTCAGTGGCTCGGCGGAGGGACAAAAAGGAAAGTGAAAGTGATGCTCTGTCCGGGGATCAGAACTCCTTTGGCAGCAGGACTGCTGCGGCCATATATCCTCTTGCCCCAGAATATGGACCGACAGGACAAAGAACGGCTCCGGTTTGTAATCACCCATGAGATGGTGCACATCCGCAGATGGGACCTATGGTGGAAAGGGCTGGCGCTTTTGTGCAGATGCCTTCATTGGTTTAATCCATTGGTGTGGCTTTTGCCCGCCTTGCTGGAAGGAGATATGGAGCGATCCTGTGACGAAGCGTGTCTGGAGCATCTGGGCTCCGGGCAAAAGAAAAGATATGCCCTGGCCCTGCTGTCCCTGGCGGAAGAGCAAAGCGCCTTTTGGGAAGGGGCCTGCGGCTTTGGAACAAGTGGATTGGAAGAAAGGATCGGTTTGATTATGAATTACAAAAAGATTTCCCGGGTTACAATAGGCCTGTGCGCTCTGGGTGTGTGTGCCGCAGCCGGTGTGTCGGCAGTGGCTCTGGTTCCGGAGAAACACGGCAGCTATGCCATGAAAGTGCAGGAGGATCAGGTGGTATTTGAGCCTGTTTCCGGCGAAGAGACAGGGAGCAACATCTATTTCATGGAAAAGACAGAGGAAGGCTTCCTTTTGCGCATGGCGGACAACTAAAGGTTTCTTTGGCCCCCGGCTTACCGGGGGTCAAAGTATGTCTGAAAACCGATGTTTCCTGCTTTGTTTCATCGAATTGTCTGGGCCTCGGGCAGTATGGGAGTCCAGGCACTGGACCGGGGGCCTTTTTTCTGCCAAAATGTCCCCTTCTCTTGCGGCATAGAGCAAAAAAAGGTATAATCAAAGCATCTTATTTTGTTCGGGAGGTGCCCCATGAGGAAGGACAACAAAAAGCTGCGGCGCATGGCCGCAGGTTCTTTGGCGGCCGTGATGCTGCTGGGCAGCGTTTCGGCAGCTGGTTTTACCGATACCGATGGCCATTGGGCCAAAAGCTATATTGACAGTCTCAGTGCAAAAGGGATGATCCAGGGCTATGAAGACGGTTCTTTCCGTCCGGAGGGCCAGGTGACCTATCTGGAGACCCTGACCTTTGTCTCCCGCCTGTACAGCCTGGAGGGAGTGCCCACCGATACCATCGTGAAAAAGTGGCAGCCTGTGATCGAGGATGCCATGAAGGGCAGCGCCACCTGGTCTTATACCAACCTGGCTCTGTGCCTGGAAGCAGGGGTGCTGACCCAGGCCGAATTGCAGGAGCTGACAGAAGCAGGGCAGATCAGTGAGGCCGCAGACAGAGAGGATCTGGCGGTTTATCTTACCCGGGCCATGCAGCTGGCCCCGGTGGCCGCCACGCTGCGCACCTATTCCCTCACTTTCTCCGATGCGGCCAAGATCTCCAAGGACGCCATGGCTTCGGTGTACCTGCTCAATAAGATCGGCGTCATCGAAGGCATGGACGACGGCACCTTCCAGCCACAGGGCAAGGTGACAAGAGCCCAGGTGGCCACCATGCTCTCCCGGGCCATCAATTATATGGAGGCCAATGGCCTGGAGGCGGTATTCCCCAACTACACCACTTACACCTATGAGGGCGGCACCGTGATGGCCTGCACCCAGGAAGAAAATGGTCTGAAACTGACCATCCAGCTGCCTGGCGGGGAGAATCGCACCATTTCGGTGCCCTCCAGCGCGCTGCTCATCCAGGACGGGGCCAAAACCACCGGACAGAACATCATGGCCGGTGCCTTTGCCCGGATTCGTTACACCGCAGCTGACAAAAAGACAGTGCAATCGGTATGGTTGCTTTCCAGCCCCAAAACTGCAGAGGGCACAGTGCAGCAGGTGGATGAAAACTACCTGGTCATCAAAGACAGCGCCGGAGTCAGCCGCACCTATCTGCTGGATCGTCTGACCCAGGTGTGGGCCGGGGGAAAAGTGGGCGACCGGAGCCTCATTGATTCGGAGGCCGGGTATACATACGCCGACTGCACCACCGATGGCACAGGACGCATTCTGTCTCTTCATCTCCAGGGCGGAGGGTACAAAGAAGAGGGCATCCTGACCCAGGCTGCCGATGGACAGCTGCTGCTCACCGGTGTTTCCGGCGCTCTTTCCCGGTATAGTCTGCCCGCCAGTGCATCCATTCAGGTGAATGGCGTTTCGGGCGCTTTGACCGAGGATCTGGTGGGCCGGTGGGTCACTCTGCGCCTCTCCTATGAGAACGATCAGGTGACTTCCGTTTCGGTGGACGGCAAAACCC
>JAHZHY010000127.1 GCA_019420045.1 Clostridiales bacterium | reverse complement strand
CCCAGTTCGGACTGGAGACCCAGGTGTGCGCCCCCAAAGAATATGAGGTGTGCCAGGGAATCCGGGACGGGGAAGAAGAGGGGATGCAGGCTTTGACCCAGACTTTCTCCTTTGAGTCCGCCCTCTCCATGAAGGAAAAGGGATTTTCCCTCCACGAAGATGTGCGGCAGAAAAGCCCGGAAGGATCAACGGGAGACAAAGTGCTGCGCACCTTTTGCAAACTGGTCACCGAGGACATCCGGGTGATCTCTGGAAAGGTGATGCTCCGGGGAAGCGCCCAGGGGGAGGCCCTGCTGCTGCGGCAGAGCACCGGGGCCATGGAAAAAGAGAGTTTCTCCATTCCCTATTCCCAGATCGTGGAGCTGGAAGGGGCGGAGGAAGGGGATACCGCCCAGGTGGAATACAGCGTGAAAAACTGCGCCTGCAATTTGTCCTCCGACGAGGAAGGCCCCTTCCTTTCCTGGGATATCGCCGCCGATGTGATGGTGTCCATTCACCGGCCGGTGCAGTATGAAGTGCTGATGGATGCTTTTTCCACCAAAGGGGGATGCACCTTGCAGCAGGAGCCGCTGGATCTGCCTCTGGCTCGGTGCGAGAGAGAGGCTTCCGCCGAAATGCGGGCCACTCTTTCGCCTCCGGAGCAAGCTGACGCACTGCTGGATTGGTCGGCCAGCGTGAAAAGTTGCGGAGCCATTGGCAAAGAAGGGGTGGCTCACGGAGAAGTGTGCGTCAATCTGCTGTGCATGACAGGGGATGGCCAGCCCATGCAGTATGACCAGGTGGTTTCCTGGGAGGGACATTTTCCACCTATGGAAGGGGAGGACTGCCTGTGTCAGTGTGATATTTCCGGCCTGAGCCTGAAGTGGGCCGACGGTGCATGCCAGCTGACCGGACCGGTGGCCTTCCATCTCACCGGCCAGAGCGGCAAGCCGGTGCGTCAGGTGGTGGATTGCCAGATGGACGAAAATGCCCCAGCGCCCGCCCGTCCCAAGGCTTCCCTCATCCTTCGCCGGGCCGAAGGCGGGGAGACCGTGTGGCTTCTGGCCAAGAGCTTCCGCACATCCCCGGGGGATATCATGGCGGCAAACCATCTGGAAACGGGCGGCGCTCTGGAAAAGGGTCAGCTGGTGATGATCCCCTTTCAGCGCTGAGAGACAAACATCCGCAGGGAGGAATAGCAGTGGAAAAGAGCAGCATTTATGAGGATATCGCCCTTCGCACCGAAGGGGATATCTATATCGGTGTGGTGGGGCCGGTGCGCACAGGCAAATCCACCTTTATCAAAAGCTTCATGGAGACCATGGTTCTGCCCCGCATCGACAATGTATATCTGCGGGAGCGGGCCAAAGACGAGCTGCCCCAAAGCGGCAGCGGCCGCACCATTATGACGGCGGAGCCCAAGTTCGTCCCCGAGGACGCCGTGGACATCGCCCTGGATGAAAACACCCATTTCAATGTGCGGATGATCGACTGTGTGGGGTATATGATCGATGGGGCCCTGGGGCAGCTGGAGGGAGACGCACCCCGGATGGTCTCCACCCCATGGTTCGATCATGAGGTTTCCCTGCGGGAAGCGGCGGAGACCGGCACCCGGAAGGTCATCACCGAACACTCCACCATCGGCATTGTGGTCACCACCGACGGGACCATTTCCGATCTGCCCCGGGAGGAATACATCCAGGCGGAAGAGCGGGTGGTGGAAGAGCTGAAGGAGCTGCAAAAGCCCTTTGTGCTGGTGCTCAACAGCGTGGAGCCCCGTTCTCCCGAGGCCCAGAAGCTGCGGCGGCAGCTGGAAGAGCGGTATCAGGTGAGCTGTCTGGCCCTGGACTGCGCCAATCTCACCCAGGGGGATATCGAAGGGGTGCTGCGCACCGTGCTGTACGAATTCCCCGCCAAGGAGTTCCGCTACACCCTGCCCAGCTGG
>JAHZHY010000126.1:7716-8485 GCA_019420045.1 Clostridiales bacterium | reverse complement strand
CCTCGGCCTTTTTAGCCACCATGTCCTGAAGCAGGGGGATGGACACGGCGTTGAAGGCGTAAAACACCACATTGACAATGAGGAAGGGAATGCGCATTTCATCCAGGAAGAGCACGGCGAAAATGGTCAGGGTGCAGGCCGACAGCACATAGGCCACCGACCGGTTGACCTTGCCCCGGCGGATGATGGACATACAGATGGTAGCGTTGGCTACCAGGGAGATAAAGCCGATGACACCCTTGATGGCTCCGTTGTAGGCCGAGGTGAAGCCGAACTGGTCCTTGATGAAATAGTTGAAGCACTGGTCATAGGCGGTATAGCCCAGGTTCTGCAGGGCCGTGACGGTGAACAAAATGGCAAAGAGGGCGGTCATAAACTGGCGGCTTTGCATAAAGGCGGCAAAGGGGTTGGCATCCCGCATCAGGGTGCTGCGGGTGAGGGGCTGGGAGGCGATCTCCGGCCGCCGGTCGTCCCGGCAGAACAGGAAGAAGAGCAGGCCACTGGAAGCCAGGCAAAAGACCTGGGGCAGGAAGGCGGCCCCCAAAGAGAACTCGCCCAGAAATCCGCCGATCAGGTAGCCGAAGGCGGCGCCTACGCTCTGGATGGTGGCCAGAATGGTGAGATTCCGGCCCCGCTCCATATCGGAGGAGGTGTTGACCACATAGATCAGGCAGGCCACCGAAGCGCCGCTGATGAAAAAGCCGGAAATGCACCGGGCGGCGATGATCAGCCCTTCGGTGTGGGCCATGAAGAAGAGCAGCTGGCCGCA
>JAHZHY010000126.1:4599-7706 GCA_019420045.1 Clostridiales bacterium | reverse complement strand
GAGCAGGGTCATGCGGCTGGAGATATAGCCGGACAGCTTGCCCCAGAAGGGGGAAAAGAGGAAGTTTGTGGTCTGCATGGCGGCAAAGGCCACGCCGAACATATAATCGCTGAGATGGTAGACTTTGATGAGGGTGGGAGTCACCGGGTGGGCGAAATTGGCCGCCAGGTTATAGAGGATGAGCACCAGGAAGAAAAAGATCATAGGCGGTGGGGATGATTTTTTCATGGCAGGGGAAAACTCCTTTCAGATGGACAAAAAGAGAGGCGGCCGGGACACACCGGGCCGCCCCTGGAAAGAGAACTCAGCGGGAGGAGGCCGGAGCCTGCTCCGGGTTTTCCGCAGGATCTTTCATTTTGGAATAGATGGTGGAGAAGATCACAGCGCCGAAGAACACCACGGCAGTGACCACAAAAGTCAGTTTGGAATTGATGGTATAGAGGAAGCCGGCAGACAGGGAACCGATGATGCCGCCCAAGGATTTGGTGGCGTTGTAAAAGCCCATGATCAGGTTAGAGTCCTTGCCGTTCTGGGCCCGCTTTGCCACCATGTCCTGCAGCAGGGGGATGGATACGGCGTTGAAGGCATAGAACAGAACGCTCACCGTCATGAAGGGACCCACGGCGTTGGAGAACACCACACCCAGGCTGGTGAGGGTGCAGGCCATAAGCACATAGATCACCGAGCGGCGCACATTGGTGCGGCGGATCATCCACATACAGATGGTGGCATTGGCTGTGAGGGACACAAAGCCGATGACGCCTTTGATCAGACCGTTGTATTTGGAAGTCAGGCCGAATTCATCTTTGATAAAGTAGTTGAAGCACTGTTCAAAGGCGTTGTAGCCCACATTCTGCAAAACGGTGACGGTGAAGAGCACGGCAAAGAGGACCGACATGAACTGACGGCTCTGGATAAAGGCGGAGAAGGGGTTGGCGTCGTGGATCAGATCGCCCATCTGCAATTTGCCCACGCCCACTTTCCGGTCGTCCTTGCAGAAGAGGAAGAAAAACACGCCACAGGCAGCCAGACAGATGGCCTGGGCGGCAAAGGTGACGCCCAGGCCGATCTCTCCCAGAAATCCGCCCACAAAATAGCCGAAGGCCCCGGCCACGCTCTGGATGGTGGCGGAAATGGTCAGGTTCTTGCCCCGGTCATTGTCGGAGGAGGTGTTGACCACATAGGTGAGGAAGCTGACGAAGGCGCCGCCGGTGAAGAAACCGGCGAAAGCCCGGGCGAAGATCACCATGGCTTCGGTGCGGGCCATGCCGAAGAGAGCCTGTCCCACGGCGTAGCCGATGCCGCAGACCAGCATGGCCTGACGGCTGGAGATGTAGTTGTTGAGCTTGCCCCAGAAGGGGGAAAAGAGGAAGTTTGTGGTCTGCATAGCCGCCAGCGCCACACCGAACATATAATCATTCAGATCATATTCCTTGATGAGGGTGGGGGTCACCGGGTGGGCGAAGCTGGCCGCCACAAAAAAGGCGGAGAGCACCACAAAAAACAGAAACATATGGTTGGATCGGGATTTTTGCTGCATGCCGTTCTTCCTTTCCCGCAATGAACCGGGCGGCCCTGCGCCGCCCGGCTCCATCGCTTTTTGCGTGATCGATCGCAACATTGAATAATGTTACAAAACTATTTATTATTTTACCGCTTGGAGCGGGGTGTAAGTCAACGGTGCAATAAACAAAAATTCTCCCTCTCCATTGGGCACTTTACCATGTGGACACATTACCACAGGCCGGGAGGCATCTCCAGAGCGTCCCGGAGGGCGAAAAGGGCCCGGCGGCGCTTGGCCATTTCCTGGTGGGCCTCTTCCACTGTCACAGCGGTAAAGGTGATTTTGTCTCCCGGGCGGCACTGGGCCAGCACCGGCAGGTCAAAAGAGGCCACGGTGGCGATCTTTCCATAGCCGCCGGTGGTCTGCCGGTCGGCCATCATGATCAGCGGGGTGCCGTCGGGCACCTGTACCGAGCCCATGGCCACGCCGTCGGAGAGGATGTTGCCGTCAAAACCCTCACTCCGCTCAATGGCCGGGCCTTCCAGGCGGTAGCCCATCCGGTCGCAGCTTTGTCCCAGGGTGTATTCCTTTCTGAGGAAGGTCCGCTTTCCACGGGGGGAGAAGCAGTCATCCTGAGGGCCCATGATCACATGGATCACCGGCACACCCTCCGGCAGAGGATAGGCAGCGCTTCTTTTGTCCATGGCGTTCAGCCAGAACTGGGGCTCCCGCAAAGGCAGCGTGTCTCCCTTCTGGATGGCCCGGCCCTCAAAGCCGCCGAAAGCGCCTTTCAGATAGGTGGAGCGGCTGTTCATCACAAGGGGTACATCAAAGCCGCCGTTTACTGCAAGATAACACCGGAATCCCCTTTTGCAGGCGCCTACCTGCAAAACGCTGCCACGGGGGGCGGAGTAGGCCCGGTTCATTTCAAGGGGCTTACCGTCCAGGGTGGGAGCAAATTCCCCGCCGGAGAGGGCAAAGGCCACCGGGGTTTCAAAGCGCAGCGTGGGCCCCAGGCCGGTGATCTCCAGGCAGGCCTCTCCCATATCGTTTCCCGCCAGCAGATTTGCGGTGTGGAGGGCCAGGCTGTCCATGGCCCCGGCCACGGGCACCCCGTATTTCTGATAGCCCAGGCGTCCTTCATCCTGCAAGGTGGTGAGCAGGCCGGGCTGCAATACAGTGATCATGCTTTTTCCCCCTCCTTCTCTTCCATCTTGCGGAAGGTTTCTTCGTCAATGGGTACGAAGCGGATGCCCGCCCCGGCGGAAAGCAGAATGGGCTGTTCTTTTTGGGGATCGAACAGGCGCAGGGGAGTGCGGCCGATGAGCTGCCAGCCGCCGGGGGAGACGATGGGATAGACCCCGGTCTGTTCCCCCGCAATGCCCACCGAGCCCGCCGGGATGTGAATGCGGGGCTCCTTCCGACGGGGGGCGGCGATAGAGGGGTCCATGCCTCCCAGATAGGGAAAGCCGGGGGTGAAGCCCAGCATATAGATCCGGTAGGTGGGGGCAGTGTGCCGGGCGATGACCTCTTCCGGGGTCAGGGAGCAATGCTGGGCCACTTCTTCTAGATCCGGGCCATATTCCCCGCCGTAGCACACCGG
>JAHZHY010000126.1:2973-4589 GCA_019420045.1 Clostridiales bacterium | reverse complement strand
CAGTTCTTCCCCTTCCTCCGCGCTTCCCTGGGCCAGGGGAGCGAGCAGCTGGTTGAGCTCTTCATAGGAAAAAACCTCCGGCCGGTAGTGGACGGTGGCTGAGCGGTAAGTGGGCACCACTTCTGTGATGGCCGGGTGGGAAAGCTCTTCCACCTTCCGGGCAAAGGCGTGGACCTGCCGGTTGATATGCTCGTCGATGGTGCTTCCCCATTCCACCGTGACGGCCTGATCGCCGCAGGGGAGAAAACGCACATTTCCCATGGCCTTACCTCACAAAGGAGCCGAAGCTCTGGCAGGTGATGCCCTCTTCCGCGAGACGGCTGCGGATGGCGGTGACAAAGGCGATGGCGCTTTCATTGTCCCCGTGGACGCAGATGCTGTCGCACTGTACCGGGATATCCTCTCCGTTTGTGGCCTGCACCTTGCCTTCCTTGATCATGCGCACCACCCGGTCCAGGGCCACCTGGGTGTCGTGGATCACGGCGCCCGGCTGGCTGCGGGGAGCCAGGTTGCCGTCAGGGGCATAGGCCCGGTCGGCGAAAAATTCCCGGGCGCAGGGCACGCCCATTTCTTTTGCGGCCTGCTCCATCTGGCTGCCTGCCAGAGCCAGGATGATCAGCTGGGAATCGAAATCCCGGCAGGCCCGGCACATGGCCTCGGCCAGCCGGATGTCCTTGCCTGCCATGTTATAAAGGCTGCCGTGGGCCTTCATATGCTGCACTTCCAGACCCTGGGAGTGGGCAAAGGCATAAAGCGCCCCCAGCTGGTACTTTACATAGGCATAGACTTCGTCGGGGGAAGCCTTGATTTCCCGGCGGCCGAAGCCCAGCAGATCGGGAAAGCCCGGGTGGGCTCCCACGGCCACATGGTGCTTTTTGGCCATGGCCACGGTTTTCTCCATCACCAGGGGATCACCGGCGTGCCAGCCGCAGGCGATGTTCACCGAGGTCACATGGGGAACCACTTCTTCATCCAGTCCGATGCGGTAGGCGCCAAAGCTTTCGCCCAGGTCACAGTTCAGATCAATGCGATCCATAAAATATCACCTCTCTGAAAAAATGATAGCACACCCCTTTTTCTTTTTCCACCGGCGGGAAAAATTCCGAAGGAAAAAAAGCGGGGTTTTCAAAAAAGGAGAATGGTGCTATCATGCAGTCAGAACCAAGGAAAAAGGAGGCAGAAGCCATGTTTGAAAAACTGGTGGCCATCGAGCCCATCGGGGTGGACGAAGAGCATGTGGAAAAGCTGAAAACCCTGTGCCGGGAGTATGTGGCCTATGAGGACATTCCCCAAAGCCCGGAAGAGGTGATCCGCCGCATCGGAGACGCCGACGGGGTGCTGGTATCCTTTACTACCCTCATTCCCCGGGCGGTGATTGAGGCTTGTCCCAATGTGCGGTATATCGGAATGTGCTGCAGCCTGTACGATGAGCAAAGCGCCAATGTGGACATTCCTTGCTGCAGGGAAAAGGGCATCGTCGTCACCCTGACCAAGTACGATCTGCCCTATGAATACCGGAGCGACGCGACGGCGCTTCAGGGCGCGCAGTTCACGCTCTATCAGCTCGACGCGAACAATGCCCCCGTCTCCGCCGAAGTCTTTGCCCCCAAAACCGC
>JAHZHY010000126.1:0-2963 GCA_019420045.1 Clostridiales bacterium | reverse complement strand
CGATCCGGGGGTTACCGAGTTTGGCATCAGCCGCCTGGTGGATCTGCTCCACGGCTTCGGGGAGCATCAGTGGAAGGAAAGACCCACCGAGCTGACCGGCGTGAAATGCGGCACTGTGGGCCTGGGCACCACCGGCATCCTCATGGCCGATGCCCTTCAGTTTTTCGGGGCGGAAGTCTATTATTACAGCCGCACCAGAAAACCGGAACAGGAAAAAAAGGGCTTTGTCTATCTCCCGCTGCCCGAGCTTTTGGAAAAATGCGAGATCATCTCCACCCATCTGAACAAAAACACCATTCTGCTCCACGAAAAGGAGTTTGAGCAGATGGGCAATGGGAAGATCCTGCTGAACACCGCCATCGGCCCCTCTTTTGATGTGCCTGCGCTGAAAAAATGGCTGGATGCCAGCTCGCAGAACTATTATATCTGCGACGAAACCGGCATGACCGGCTGCCATGAGGAGCTTGCAAATCTGCCCCATGTGCTGTATACGCCCCGGTATTCCGGCTCGGGTATCCAGTGTACCCAGCGCCTGAGCCAGAAAGTCACAGCCAATGTGGAAAATTTTCTGAAAGAGAATAAATAGGCTTTTCCTTGCAGATACTCTTTGTGTACCCCATGGGAAAACAAAAAACAAGGCCTGGGGACCCCCTATGGGCGAAAGCCCTGCGGGAACAGGCCAGAAATGCAAAGAAAAGGCCCGGCGAAAAAAGCCGGGCCTTTTCTTTGCGCTTAGAATCATTCACCCAGACAAAGGGGGAAGAAAGGGGGACTTTTTTGACGAAATGGGGCGGCAGGTGAAAACAAGTTGTGAAGAATGGTGCGTGGCCGTTGACAGGGGCTCCGCGGGGCGCTACACTAAAAACCATGCGTATATCATGGACGGCGGCCTGGCCGCAGAAGGAGGAATGGAACAAATGGTAAGCGTAGGCTCCATCCTGGCGATGATCTTCACCTTGACGGCGGCCTTTTTTCTGCCCATCATCGGGGCGGTGGTGCTGTGTGCCGCAGGAAAACTGTCCTGGCGCAGTCTGATCACCGGTTTTTTCTTCTATGCGGTGCTTCAGGCGCTGTTCCGCCTGCCGGTGCTGTGGCTGCTTTATAAGATCCCGGCGGTGCAGGCTTTTGCCTATAGTCTGGTGGGCAATGCACTGCTTATGGCCATCACCACCGCCTTTTTTGAAACCGCCGCCCGGTTTATGGGAGGACGGCTGGTGCTGGGGCGGAAAGGGAGGAGCATCACTCCCTCCGACAGCATCGGCTATGGCCTGGGCCACAGCATTGCCGAGACCTTTTTCCTCATGGGCCTCAGCTATTTCGGCAATCTGATGCTGGCCTTTGCCCTCAATCAGAATGGCCTGTCCAATTATAGTGAAGTATTCGGCCAGGAAGCGGCGGTGCAGGTCTATCAGGTGCTCACCGGCACCCCGGCCCTGGAGTTTGCCGCCGGAGGCGTGG
Source organism: Clostridiales bacterium (assembly GCA_019420045.1). Classification (GTDB taxonomy): domain Bacteria; phylum Bacillota; class Clostridia; order Oscillospirales; family Butyricicoccaceae; genus Pseudobutyricicoccus. The sequence continues at coordinate 1,505 of JAHZHY010000126.1, read as the reverse complement.
AGCGGATTTTCTATACCATCATCCAGATCGTCCTCACCGGCCTTGTGTTCCACGGTCTCCGCCGCCGCAGCATGAAGCCGGTGCTGCTGGCTGCCCTGGCTCACTTCCTCACGGTGTTCGGCACCGCCCTTCTCCAGCCCCATGGGGTATGGGTGGGGGAAGTCTACATCTTCCTTATGGCCATGGTGCTCCTTCTGGGTCCGGCTCCTATGCTGTGGCACCGAAAGAAAAAAGATGCCGCCGTGCAGGAAACAGAGGTTTTGGAAGCTCCGGAAGAAACCGGGGAAGAGACAGAGCCTCAGCCGTCCCCGGAGGAAAAATAACAAAACACCGTTCCCCAAATTCCGGGAACGGTGTTTTCTTTTATTATTCAATGATAATACGGTCGGCCTGGGTGATCACCAGAAAGAAGGGAGAAGGGATGCCCTGGGCGCACCTGCAGGGGAGTTCCCTTTTCATTGAACAGCACCAGGGGAGAGAAAGTTCCGGCCTTTTTCCCTGGTGATGGGCAAGACCTTCCTTGTGCTCTTGCTTATTTCTCAGAGGATTTTTCGGCCAGCAGGACCTTGAGAATATCGCTGTATACCGATTCGGCATTCTGGCGGAAATTTTCCTCCACCAGGGCGCATTGGCGGCTGTTCATCACCAGCACATCCATGGAGAGCACCGTTTCCTGGGGATCGCTGATGGCCAGATGCACCTGGAAGGTGCCGTTTTCCCCAGGGGTGTGGAAGGTGGTGATGGAGGAATCCCGGCGGATCTTGCGCACCACCCGGGCGGCGGCTGTCTGGGCTTTGTCCCGCACACTGATGGGGAGATCCTCCTGGAAGATCTGGGCGGCTTCCCGGCCCAAAGGGGTGATGGTATAGACGGCCTTGCCCTCGCCCTCTTCCAGACGGCGCACATGGCCGGTGTTCTGCAGTTCGGCAAAGGCTTCGGAAAACTCGAAATAGCCGAAGGCGTCGTCGATGAGGCAGATGTCCAGCAGGTCCGGCTCGCCCACAGGGAAGGGGAGCTGACTCATGGCAAAGAGGATAAAGTATTTGATGTCATCTTTTTCACGGAGATAACCGGTGGTCATAGGCAGTTCTCCTTTTCGGGTTTGGGTAAAATTCGCTCTGTACTTAGTATACCATATCCTATTCACAAAAAGGAAGAAAGAAAACTTGCTTTCCCCGCTCTGCCCCTCCATAATAAAGAAAAAGAAAAAAGGAGGAAACACCATGGAGGACAGACTGCGGCCCAACTGGTTTGATCGGGAAGCGGGTGCGCTGCGCATTGTGGATCAGACCCTTTTGCCGGGGAAGGTGGAATACCGGGAGCTGAAAACGGCGGAGGAGGTATGGAAAGCCATCCGTATTTTGCAGGTGCGGGGAGCTCCGGCCATCGGGGTGGCTGCTGCCTACGGAGCCTGGCTGGGAGCTCGGGAGAAAAATCCCCGAAGCCCTCAGGAGCTGGAAAAAGCGTTGGGGGAGACCTGTGCCTATCTGAAAACCTCCCGTCCC
>JAHZHY010000125.1:13273-13799 GCA_019420045.1 Clostridiales bacterium | reverse complement strand
TATACCATCACTGCCACCGTTCAGGCTGGCGGAAGCACCATCAACACCGGCTTCTATGACCTGACTTACACCTATACGCCTTTCGGCGGCGCCGCTCAATCCATGGGCACCTTCACTCCCGGACAGACCGAGATGAAGGATGCCGGTATCTACACCATTTTTGTGGTGGGCAAGGGCAATTATGCCGGAGCCAGCGGCAGCAAAACCTTCACCATCCAGCGCAAGGATATTTCCCAGGACGATACAGCAGGCGGCACCCGGAGTGTCGCTATGGAAATTGCCCAGGGCCAGGATTTCACCTACACCGGTCAGGCTCTGCAAGCGGCCATCACCGCCACCTATGGCGGTCTGGATGCAGGCGGCCCTGCCCTGCCGGAAAACCTGGAAAGCGGCCGTGACTATACCCTGGCTTACCAGGACCACACCAATGCAGGCCAGGCCACCGTCACTGTAACCGGCAACGGCAACTACACCGGCAGCCTTTCCAAAACCTTTACCATCGCGCCCAAGAGCATTGCCGGGGTGA
>JAHZHY010000125.1:3044-13263 GCA_019420045.1 Clostridiales bacterium | reverse complement strand
TTCCGGCGCAGAAAAGGTCTATGGCGCAAACGACCCGGCCTATACTTACACGCTGACCAATGCACAGGGAGAGCCGGTCTCCGGCCTGACCCTCACCGGCAGCGTGGAAGCTGAGATGTCCGGCGATGAACAGGTCGGAACATATGACCTCCGCCTCGGCACCCTGTCTGCCGGCAGCAACTATACCATGACTCCTGCCGGAAATCAGCAGCTGACCGTGACACAAAAGCCGCTGACCAATGACGGCACCAACACTCTTGCATCCTACATCGGCATCAACTATCCCAGCTATCTGTCTGTGGAAAACGGCAGCAGCTATACTGCAAAAGACCTGAACCCCAGTCAGGCGCTTTATTGGGCGCCCAAACTGGGCCAGACGGCCATCGCTTATACCATGTCGGTGACCGATGTCACAGACGGCGGGAACACGCCGGTTGCTGAAAGTGACCCTCTGTCCTCCGGCCGGACTTATCAGGTGACCCTCACCGGTACCGGCAATTATACCGGCACCTATACCTACCAGGTGCAGACGGTGGATGCGGAATACTTCATCAATCTGGGACAGGGAGCCACCCTTACCTATAATCGCACCGGCCATGAAGTCACTCTGACGCCTTATTTGACCTCCGGCTCGTTGCCAGCAGATCTCCAGTGGCGCGTCACCGGCAGCACCCTCAGTGGAAAACCCCTTCCTCAGGGAACATATCAGGGCGGGAACTATTCCATCACCCTGACAGAAGCAGGCACCTATACCATTGTTGTCACTGCGCAGGACAGTCAGGACAAAGGCTATTTCGGTACGGTGACCTGTGTGGTGCAGCCCAAGAATATCGGTGAAAACGATGTAACCGTCAACACTCCCGAGGGCGACTTCGGCTGGACAGGCGGAGAAGTGCGGCCTGAAAACGAAGACCGCCTGCTCGCCTATGCCGGCTCCGATGTGCCCCGCCGGGAAGATGGCACCACAAACTATATCCTCAGCTATTCCAACAACATCAACCCGGGCCAGGCCAGTGTCCTCATCACCGGCGTGGGCAATTATACCGGCAGCCGTTCGGTGAAATACACCATCGGTGAGACCCGCTATCAGGTGTCCTATGACCTGAATGGCGCCGCCGGAACACCGCCGGCCGATCCGGCTTTTTATGAGCCGGGTGACACAGTCACCGTTATGTCCCTTCCCGAAGGGGTGACGGGCCAGCCTGAGAATACGATCTTCCTGGGTTGGAGTACAGCGGCGATCACCGAGCCGGTGACGGCCGCAGAGCAGTTGGATACCTGGTATCAGGCCGGCAGCGGCTTTGAAATGGATAAGAAAAATGTGACGCTGTATGCCATCTGGGCCACCGATAAAAACGGCAACGGACGGCCGGATTATGCAGAGGATCAGTATTCCGTGACCTATGCTCCCGGCACAGGCGCCACAGGCACCCCGCCCAGCGACAACGGCCTGTACATGGCCGGTGACACGGTGACCATCAAGCACGAAGGCGTCACCATGGCCCGTGAGGGCTACACCCTGCTGGGCTGGACTTTGCAGGAGCCCTCCGACAGCACGCACACCATCGGCACCATGGAAGCATACCAGGCCTTTATCCGGCAGTACAGCATGTATCCTCCCGCCGCAGGCGCCACCTTTACCATGCCTGCCTCCGATGTGACACTGTATGCCGTCTGGGCCACAGACACCAATCAAAACGGCACAGCGGACTGGATGGAGAACAACCAGATCTTCGTCTACTACGATGCCAACGGCGGCGCAGACAGCATTGCCCCGGAGATCATTTCGGCCTCTGAGACCGGCGTACCTTACAAGGTCCAAGGCAACGGGGAATCGCTGAAAAAGCCCAACGCCGTTCTGGTGGGCTGGACAATGAAGCAGCCTTACAGCGGCTTTGTCACTTCGGCCAGCCAGCTGAATCCGGATGACTGCTCTTTCACTCCGGAATATGGAACGACTTACCATTACCATGCTTTTGGCACATCCCATACCATCAAAACCACCGATGGCCAGATGGTCGTGTTCTATGCCCTCTGGGCTGAGGACATCAACGGCAACGGACAGCCGGACTATGAAGAGCAGAAATATACGGTGCTCTATCAGAATGCCGCATCGGATGTCACAGCATCGCCCATGCCCACAGACAGCAAGCAGTATCTCTCCGGCCAGAGCGCTATGGCTGAGGCCTTTGACGGCACAGCCACTTACGGCGACAACCGGACAGCGCTGTTCTTAGGCTGGACCACCGCGGAAACCGCTGCCCGGACACTCTATACCCGGGAAAATCCTCTGCCGGAAGATGTACCGGTGTACCAGGCCGGGGAGCTCGTCCCGGTTGCGGGCAATGTAACTCTGTATCCCCTGTGGGCGGAAGAGGACTATCATACTGCCTCCTACACCATTACAGCATCGGTGCTGGGCGGCCATGGCACAGCTGATGCATCTCCGGCCACCGTTCTGGAAGGAGGCCGCGCCACTGTCACCATCACACCGGACAAAGGCTACCGCCTGGGTGCGGTGCTGATCAATGGCCGAAGCCACGACATCACCGGCATGACTCCCGATAAACAGGGCGTTTATACACTGACACCGGACAATATCCAGGAAAATCAGGTGGTTGTGGTCAGCTTCAGCCGCGGCAGCTTCACAGTGGAGCAGCCCCAGGAGAAAACCTACAATGGTGCGTCTCTGAAACCGGAACTGGTTGTCAAAGACGGCGGCAAAACCCTGGTGGAAAACACCGATTACACCGTTGCCTGGACAAAGAACGGACTGCCTGTTTCCCAGTTGATCGATGCCGGTTCCTATGTGGCTCAGGTCACCGGACAGCCGGGCACCGCCTATGAAGGTGTGGTGCAGGTGGTGTATTTCACCATCGGACCCAAGGATCTGGCAAACCCGGGCATTTCTGTCACCGGTATTTCAGACCAGAAATACACCGGCCAACCGGTATCCTTGTCCATCACCGTCACCGACGCAGAGATCGGCTCCGGTACTCCGCTGGTGGAGGGACGGGACTACACCGTTTCCTATCAAACCGACAGCGGCAGCACCAGCTCCATTGCCCCCAGTGAAGAAGGCCGCTACACCGTAAGGCTCACCGGCACAGGCAATTATACCGGCAGCGTGACTGAGGAATTTCAGATCACCCGGGATGTGGTCACCATTGTGCCCCAGGAAGATCAGGGCAAAACCTTCGGTGCAAACGACCCGGCAGAGTATTCCTACAAAGCCTACCTCCATTACGGCACAGCCGATCAGGTGGAAACGAGCGTAACCGGTCATCTGACCCGGGCGCCTGGCGAAAATGCCAGCACCTATGCTTATGATGTATCCGGCCTGAGCGCCGGGAGCGCCTCTGTGGTGCTGGCCGATGATGCCGACCGCTTCACCATCCGTCCCAAATCTTTGGCGGAGGATGATGCAGCAGACGGCACCCAGCCTGTGGCCGTGACCCCCATCCCCGACCAGGTTTATGACGGAACAGAGAAAACCCCTGTCCCTGTCGTGACCTATACTCCGGCAACCGGCGGCACGCTGGCACTGACCCAGGGTCAGGACTTTACCCTTTCCTATTACCGCCAGGATGATCCGGACAAAACGGCTATCACCCCCCAGGAAGTGGGAAGTTATGTGGCGGTGCTCACCGCAGCAACTGGCAATTATACCGGCACACGGGAAGTGCCCTTCGCCATTACAGAGGCCTCCGGCGGGCTGACCATCACCCCCAGCCACACCGAGGCCGTCTATGACCGCCAGAATCAAAAACCTTCTCTGACCGTTCTGTTCCGCGGCACCCCGCTGGATACAGCCAACTATACCGCGGTCTATTCCTACAATGGCGGGCCGGAACAGGCGCTGACTGACGAGACTGTATTTGTGGATGCAGGCACCTATCAGATCACCGTGACAGCGGAAAACGGCTATACCGGCAGTGCCCAGGCCACCGTGGTCATCCGCCCGGCGGAGATCACATCGGTCACACTGAGCGAGACTTCCTTCTCCTATGACGGCACGGCAAAAGCCCCCGCAGTGACCGCTGTCCAGGCAGATGGATTGACTCTGGAAACCGGCGAATACACCGCCGATATTCCGCAGAATGCCATTGCCGCCGGCCGCTATACCGTAACGGTCACAGCCAACAATCCCAACTTCACCGGCAGCGCCCAGGCGTTCTTTACCATCTCCACCGGCAACAGCCTGACGGTAAGCGCCCTTTCCGATCATGTTTATGACGGCGCACCCTATCAGCCCAAGCCGGAAGTACGGGATGGAAGCACTCTTCTCACCGAAGGCCGGGATTACACCCTGGCCTATCAGGGAACATCCAATATTCCCCTTGCCGTGGGAACATATGAGGCCATGGTCAGCGGCGCTGGCAGTTATGCCGGCAAAACCGGAACGGCATCCTTCGCCATCACCGCCAAGAACATTGCCAACACCCAAATCGGCAGCGGGAAGGTGACCGTGCTGGTAGATGACGCCGTCTATGACGGCACCGGGAAAAAGCCTGCTGTGGTGGTAACCTATACCACCCAGGATGGCCGTGTGCTCTTCCTGACAGAGAATGCCGATTATACCCTGGATTATGAAAACAATACGGCTGCAGGTCAGGGCAAGGTCACCATTGCCGGTATGGGCAACTACACCGGCCAGTTGACAAAGTCCTTTACCATTTTCCCGGACGCCGGCTCCAATCTGTCGGTGGCGGTACAGCCCCAGCATCTGCCCTATAACGGCACGGAGCAGGAGCCCACTGTCACTGTACAGGACGGCACAACTCCTTTGGTGCAAGGAAGGGATTACACAGTCAGTTATCTTCCCCAGTCCGGCACCGGTGCCCAACTGGGTAGCAATGGCAAACCCCTGCATGCCGGCATTTACACCGTGCAGATCCAGGGCACAAGCAACTATGACGGATATTCCGGCAGCGCTGCCTTTGTCATCACGCCTGCCGGCATGACCGGCGGCACCATCTCGGTGTCCGGCACCTATACCTACAACGGCAGTGCACAAACGCCGTCCAACGGCAATGTCACTGTGACAGTCAACGGCAAAGCCCTGACACCTGGCACCGATTATGAACTGGCCTATGCCAACAATGTAACCGCTGGCTCCTATGCGGTGGTCACAGCCATCGGCAAGGGAGATTATTCCGGCGCACTCAACGGCACTTTTGTCATCGGCAAAGCAATGCTGACCATCACACCTGTGGACACCTCCAAGACCTATGGTGAGGCAGACGATGAGCTGCATTACACCCACACCGGTGGCTCTGATGTCCATTTCTCCGGCACTCTTTCCCGCAAAGCCGGCGAAACAGTGGGCAGCTATGCCATCAACCTTGGTACTCTGACCGAAACCAGCGGCAACTATGTCCTGCAGCTGTCTGGCAGCCCGGTGTTCACCATCGGCGCCAAAGACATTGCCCAGGTGGATGGAGCATCCCAGCTGCAAGAGAACGGCCTTGCCGCAGGTTATCTGGAAAGCGGCTGGAACGGCCTGCTCTCGCTGGTTTACCAGGCAGAATTGGGTGGCTTGGCCTTGGTGAAAGACACCGATTACCAGCTGACCTTCACTGCGGACGATGGAACCGGCACTCCGGTGGAAACCCAGCCTGTGGCTGCGGGCACCTACACAGGGTCAGGACAACTACAATGGCAGCTTCACCTTCACGCTGACCATCGATTCTGCGTATCTGGGAGCCCAGATCGTGGGCGGCGGCGTTGTCATCTATGACGGCACCGACCAGAAACCGGAAAGCAACGATCTGCAGCTCACCGATACCGCTGCAAATGTGCACATCAGCTATTATGCTGCGGACGGCACTCCGGTGTCGGACTTCACTGACGCTGGCATTTATCAGATCGTAGTAAGCGCAGACAATTACACCAGCGTGACCCTGCCCTTTGTGGTGCAGAAAAAGCAGCTGACACCGGACATGGTTTCCGATCCGGCAGAAGCAGTTTATAACGGCACCCAGCAAACACCCCAGGTCACTGTCTCCGACGGAAACGCACTGAAAGCAGAAGACTATGCTGTCAGCTATGGTTCCAACACCCATGCCGGCACCGGATTGATAACGGTGGCCGCCACAGCAGAGGGTAACTACTTCGGCGCCGTGACCAAAACCTTTGACATCCAGCCTCTGGATCTGTCCACGGCGACAGTTACCGTATCCAGCCTGAACAATGTGGAGTACAGCGGCGAGGCGCAGTACCAGCAGCCCACCGTCACGGTGGAGCTGAACGGCACTGCACAAACCCTGACTTTGGGCGCAGATTATACCCTTTCCTATACCGGCGATGCTGTTCATGTGACAGATAAGGGCGTAAAGGTCTCCATCACCGGCGCAGGCAACTTTACCGGCACGCTTACCGATGCCGCAGCCTATCAGATCACTCCCCGCTCCATCGCGGACAGCACCATTCAGGTGGTGCCGCCCACCATGGCACACACCGGCAGTCCTCTGGAGCCTGCCGTCATCGTCAGCGATACGCTGGGCGGACGGACGGTGACATTGACCAAAGATGTGGATTATACTCTGTCTTATGGACAGAACACCGACACCGGCACGGCCACCGTCACCATCACCGGCAAGGGAGATTATAAGGATACTGCGTCAGGCAGCTTCACCATCACCCCCGCCAGCAGCGGACAGCTGCACATTGCCCCGCTGCCTTCCGTCACCTACACCGGCACTGAACAGAAACCCTCTCTGACGGTATCTGCCGGCGGCACAACCCTGGCGGAAAACAGCTATTCGGTCACCTGGACAAGAAATGGTCAGGCCGTTTCCAGCTTCATCGATGCCGGTGTCTATATCGGCACAGTGACCGCTGTGGGCGGCAATTATGACGGCGCACAGGGCACGGTGACCTATGTCATCCGCCCGGCAGAGCTGACAGAGGTAACACTGGAGAAGGAATCCTTCGAATACACCGGAAGCCCCATCGAGCCTCAGGTGACTGCCGTAGCTGCCGGAGCCATCCCGGTTCCGGATACCGGCTACCAGGTTGTTTACAGCAGCAATCAGCAGGTGGGCACGGCATTCGTTACGGTTTACAGCACCGGCGGCAATTTCACCGGCAGCGTGACCAAAGAATTCCGGATCACCGGCGGCAGCCTGTATGCTGTGACCTATGAAGGAAACGGCGCCAGCAATGGCACCGTACCGGTGGACAACGGCTCCTATCTGACCGGCAGCACCGTCACCCTTCTGGACAACAGTGGTGGGTTGACCCGGACAGACGCCGTCTTCCTGGGCTGGAGCACCGAACAGACCGGACTGCTCACCAGTGAAGAACAAGCGGCACAGATCACGATTTACCAACCCGGCGCAACAATGCGGATGCCCTCCGGCGGCCTGACGCTTTATGCGGTTTGGGCTCAGGACAGCAACCACAACGGCCGGCCCGACTATCGGGAAACGGTGACCATTCTTTCCAGTGCAGGTCCCGGCGGCACCATCAGCCCCAATGGCAATCATTCCTATGCCTGGGGTACCGGATCGGCGGTATACACCATTACAGTGGAAAACGGGCATACCTTTACTGGTCTGACTGTGGACGGCATCAATGTGGCAGTCAGCACCGCCCAGGCCCCCACTCCCCTGGTGAAAAATGCAGACGGCACCTATACCTATACCTTCGGCCTGCTGACAGAAAGCCACACCATCTCTGCCACCTTCAAAGCAAACGGCGGTGGCGGCGGTGGTGGAGGCGGTGGCGGCCTCCCTCCCATCGAGGAGCCGGAAGAGCCCACCCCCCTGGACCCGGATGAAACCGGTGTGTCCGACTGGCTGCATACCGACACCCATGACACCTTTGTCAATGGCTATCCCGATGGCAGCTTCCGGCCGGATCACGATATGACCCGTGCCGAAGCGGCTCAGCTGTTCTATAACCTGCTCCGGGATAAAAATGTGCCGATCACCGTGCATTTTAACGATGTTGCACCGGATGCCTGGTATGCTCAAGCAGTCAATACCCTGGCTTCTCTGGGCTTCATCCAAGGCGTGGGACACGATCTGTTCCAGCCGGAACGGAAGATCACCCGCGGCGAATTCACCGCCATTGCCATGCGTTTCGCCAACCTGGAATACGAAGGCAAAAACCGCTTCAGCGATGTGGCGGAAGATGCATGGTACCATGATTATGTGGTAGGCGCCACCGAGTATGGGTGGATCCAGGGCTACCCCGATGGCAGTTTCCGGCCAACCAGCAACATCACCCGCAGTGAGGTGACCGTTGTGGTCAACCAGATGCTGGGCCGCAAAGCCGACCGGGAATATGTTCGGGAGCACGCCGAAACGCTGGCAGGCTTCATTGACCTGCCGGAGTTCCACTGGTCCTACTTCCATGTTATGGAGGCGGCCAACGGCCATAGCCACCAATGGGCGGACGGTGAGGAAATCTGGACGAAACATCGTCCGTAACTCCTCCGGCCTTTGAAATCCGCCTTCTCAGCAAAACGAAAGCAGCCCCCGGCCTTTTGGGCCGGGGGTTTGCTATATCAGGATAAAAGAGTCATGCAGCAAGCATTGCTCTTTTTTTCATTTATGAGCCTCATCGGATTTCCTCAGACCTTTCCACTCTTCATCTGAAAATAAAAAGGGAGACTTCCATCTGGAAGCCTCCCTTTGCATAGCCTGGTGTTTACTTTAATGAAGATATTCAATTTCCCAATATGCCATGCAAAAAGATAATTGACCAAAACGAGGGGGACATCACCCTGGCGCTTTACCCTTTTATATTTTATAGCTCTGTATACGAAATGCTGTACTCAAACAAGCGCATTTGGGGATCTTCTTTGACTTTTCTTTTCAGTTCAGCGGTCGGGGCGTTCAAACATATTAAACCGTACACATGTTGTCCGGATCTTGCAATGTCCGCTTCAACCCATTAGATATATGTTTTGGTCTGTGCGTACGCATCATCGTAGCACGAGTCTTTTTTCAACTCAATCACATAGAGATTATCGTCGCCGTCCGTCGCCAATATATCCAGCCTGCCAGTACGCAGAATAAACTGTCTGCCATACGCTCCTCTTTTCTGATAAACCTTCAAAGGAAGCCCGAAAACCGGGATTCCCTGTTCCATTCGCTGAACCAGTTCATCTTCCAGAAGTTTTTCGCTGGTAAATTGATGTTTTTTCACACCGATGTTTATCGTGGCAGCATCCGATGCTCGATCTTGGGACTCTGTATCCACCTCCCGTTTTTTCCTTGCCTGGGAGCGCCCGATTCTATCCACAAGATGTTTGGATACCTTAAATCCACTCTCCTTCACAAACGCCTTTGCTTTGTCTGCCTGCCCTGATGCCAAATAGGTACGGACAAGATTGTTGGCTGCATATGAAATATCTCTTTTCTGTTCCAGACAGTTCTGGAAGACCTCTTCTGCCTCCTGGTATTTCTTCTGCTTGAACAGACAATATCCCAGGTTATTCAATGCATTCTCGGCGTCTGGAAAGATTTCCAGTGTTTTTCTATAATACAATTCTTCCAATGGATAATTTCTTTTCTTCCCATAGCACCAGGCCATCCAGAAATAAAAGTTATCCCTATAAAATATGCCGGTTGTATCTTTTACATCTTCATATTGCTCCAAGTAGGAAAGCGCATTATTCCACATCTGCATATTGTAGTATGTATATCCCAGCAACTCTTTTGCCAGATAAATATCGTCATTGATTTGCAGAACCCGCAGCAATGCATCGACAATATTCTCATTGTTGTTGCTGTAATATACATTCTCCAATGCTTCACACATTTCTGGAACGCCTTTGCACACTCCAGGTCTGCGAAGCATCTGCCCTAAATAGGTCCACATTCCCGGCACCCCTTCTTTGAGGGGCAACACCAGACAGTAAATGAAGTCTCCGCATAACATCATTTGGCCTTGCTCCAGAAAGTGCCGCACCTTCTCCGGAATGTATTGTGCCAGTCTTTTATTGATGGTTCCAGATTCTCCGGTAAGCAGATCATTTGCAGCAAAGTATATTTGATTGACCGAATTCTGCTTTGGCAACTGCTGTATGGCATCCTGATATTCCATAAAATAGACATCTTTTCGAATATCATATTTCCGCAGCTCTGAATATCGCAGATATCCCATGGTTAAACAATCCAAAAGCAAATCACAGTACTGACTCTGCAACTTATCCTGTAACCCTGAAGGTGCAGATGCTACTATGTCTCTGCATTTTTGAAAATCC
>JAHZHY010000125.1:1803-3034 GCA_019420045.1 Clostridiales bacterium | reverse complement strand
GTCATATGCTTCCATGAGTTTATTCCGGTAATGGATAAGCTCCTTTTCATCTACCATACCGTGTGCCTCCTGAAGTTGAAACACGAACATCTTCTCTGACTCTTTCTAAAGTTGAAATCTTGCATCCAGCAACTGTTTTACCACTTCAGCCATGGCAATCGGATCATCCAAAGGCATGGTCTGTACTCTGACCAAACTCCCGCTGGCAGAAGAATAGGAGATTGGAACCGGTTGACCCGTCATTGCATCACAATCTGGATAAAGCAGCACAGTCTGTTTCGCCTGATATTCCTTCTGGTATGCGTACATCTGATACATATCTGTTTGCGAAATTCCATAATTATTGTGCCACTGAGGCGACAGCAGTTTCCACTTGGTGTCCAATACAGTCTTCTCTCCACTGTTCAGATCTTCAATGACCAGATCCGGCCGCAGAGCGAACCGTTCTTTAGGCAGATCAAAGAGATATTTGTCTTTTACCTGTACATGCAAGCGATATTGCCTGGCATCCAAATGCCGTCGCAGAACCGCTGCCACATAACTCTCAAAAATCCGCTCCATTGGGAAAAGCAGGGCCAAAGCAGCTTGTCCGCCGGAAAAGGCGGTAAAACTCTTTCTCTGCAAAAACACCCGGCACAGCTCCAGAAGCCGCTGGTAGTCTGCCATGAATCGAGATCGGCTGCAACGCTGAAAGTCCTGCTCCACATTTTTGGACACCGGGACTTGATCCATAACGGATAACACGATCCGCAGATCCCTGCGGTTTCGCAGATCCGTGGTATGCCGCTGCAAGTAGAAGGCTGTGGACTTCACCAGGCGGTTTTCCGGGCAATCCACACTAAATACATCGTACTCCACAAAGATTCGTTCCCGGTGCAGCAGATTTTTTCGAATGTGCTCCGAAAATACGATTTTCCCACGGACACAGGTTTCGTTGTCCTGTTTTGCTGTGTAATCTGATTTCAGACCGCGCCCGATCAATCGTTGGGTCTCGTCCAAAAACATACGCACAAACAAATCCAGCAAGCGCATGCGGGAGGTGTTCAGATGGGCAGTGCGAAAGGTCTTGAAGGGAGCATCCTGGACTGTTCGCAGCATGGTGAGGAACACTTTGCGGACTGCCTGGTCACTGTTGTCCCCCGCCAGCGTCAGTTTGGGCAGAATTTCAATCTCCGTTCCGTCCTTGATGGCGATGACACCCACATAGTTTTTCGCAGTGATCACTTTGCCC
>JAHZHY010000125.1:0-1793 GCA_019420045.1 Clostridiales bacterium | reverse complement strand
AAGCTCATTAACTCCAGCGGTTCCGCGCCGGAATTGGCATCCCGGCTGGAGAGAACAAACTGCTCCAACTGGTCAAATGTGTGTTCCGGCAGAGCAACCATACCTTCCCGGGGCGGTCCGTTTCGGGTAAACCCCATATATTCCCGAATGGTATATTGTTTCAATGGAGTTCACCTCCCAATGGAATGTTATACCTAGAAATGCCGATATACTTCCGGATCAAAGAATGCCGCCGGATTGATGCGGTATGTAGGGCTTATCTCAAATTCAAGATCGGTACCGAACAGTTTCTGCAGATCAACAGTTTCCGTCTTGAAAAATCGCTGGTGTTCTGGGCGTTTTTTGTCTCCCAGTACCAGACAGATTTTCTCATAGTCATCATAGAAGTACTCCTGAAGAAGGGGAACAACTTTATCCTGGAAGATCTTACCAAGGGTCTCAATGGACGGGGACAGACGCAGAGGGGTAAAGAAGGCATGTCCCAGGGTATGCTCCCGATCAAACAGCACCTCGATCCGGCGGTTCAGCGTCGTAAGCAAGTCGCTGATGGAAATACCCTCAACATCTATGCCCTTCAGGACAATGCTGTCCGGCATCATCTCCACAAAGCTGAACCGGCGCCGAAGGGCGGTATCCAGCAGGGCAATGGAACGGTCCGCCGTATTCATGGTGCCCAACAGATAGACATTGTCCGGGATTCCAAAGGGTTCATGAGAGTACGGCAGCATGGCCTGCAATTCTTCACTCTGTCCCAGACGCTTGGAAGGCTCAATCAGGGTGATGAGTTCTCCAAAAATTTTCGAGATATTGCCGCGGTTGATTTCGTCGATGATAAACACATAAGGGCCTTTGGTGCCCTTCACCGGGGCTGCACCGGAAAATCCATGCTTGCCTAACACCTCAACAACCGCTTCCACTGTCGTTTTGAGCCGGTAAACCGTGGACAGCGTCAGACTTTTTTCCAGGCGGAACTCCTTAATGTCGATATTTTTGCCTTGTATCAGCCATTTGACTGTTCGCAGCCGTTTGTATTCATCGAATTCCGGATGCCATTCCGGCTCACCGGTTACCACGCCAATAGCATCGATGGACCGGGCAGAATAACAGGAAAGGATAATATCGCCTACCTGCATCCGATTCAGAAATGCCCCCAGTACCGCCTTCCCACCGAACTGATAGTTGGTCTCATCTGTGACATTGGCACCGTAGTCGTCCCATCCGATGCGGATACAGCTGTTTTTCATACAGTAATCCCGGATAGGGTGCTGGCCTGTGCCCCCAAGAGACACCTTCCAGATCGTCGGAAACTCTGAGAAGCCATAGGGGTTTTGCTTGGGATCTACCGCGGGGGGCTGTGCCGCCGCACAGAATTTTTTAAATACACCATCGGCAATCTCATAGGAGATGTCGCCGGGATTTGCTCCGATATCCTCCGCAAAAGCAGGGCGGATACCTTCTATAAAATCCTCATAGCCGAAGGACTGATGGAAGGTGGTGAACTCGATCCGCCCATCCTGCCGGTACTGCCGGTATCGCTTCAGGACATCCTCATGGTTTTCTGCCTGGACATCTTCCAACGATTTCCCCTCAATGATCGCCACGGCATAGTTGACGGTCTGGTAAGTCTTACCCGTCCCCGGAGGGCCATAAAGAATTGTATTCTTTGCAAAAGGCATCGGATCGTTCACCTCTTTCTGCGATAGAAGTTTTAGTGCATCTGCCAACTCATCACGAAGTTTCCAAGAGTATGTACCAGGCTGGCCCGGAAGGGCTGTGCGGCCCACAAACAGAAT
>JAHZHY010000124.1:7332-10452 GCA_019420045.1 Clostridiales bacterium | reverse complement strand
AGCGCCACCTTGCCAAGGTGGAGGTAGCGAGTTCGAGCCTCGTCATCCGCTCCATAGAAAAGACACGGTTTTTGACCGTGTCTTTTTTTGTTTTCTCCGGCTTCTTTTCTTGGCCCTGGGCGCAATTGACTTTTCAGATGGGGTGTGGCATACTTGTGCCATAACAAGACCGGGAAACCACACCTTTTTGCAATGAAAGGAGAACACAAATTATGGGAATTCTGTCTCGCTTTGCCGATATCATTTCGGCCAATATCAACGCCCTTCTGGACAAGGCGGAAAATCCGGAGAAGATGATCGACGAATACCTGCGCCGGGCCATGGAAGACCTGGCTGAAGTGAAGCAGGAAACCGCCGCTGTCATGGCGGAGGAAAGCCGCTGCCAGCGCCTGTGGGAAGAGAACCGGAAGGATGTGGAGAAATACACCGATCTGGCCAAAAAGGCCCTGATGGCCGGAAATGAAGGGGATGCCCGCGTCTTTCTGCAGAAGAAGCAGGAGCTGGAACAGGCCGGAGTTTCTTTGGAAAAGACCTACCAGGCAGCCCGGCAGAACGCGGAAAAAATGCGTCAGATGCACGATAAACTCACCGAGGATATCAACACCCTGAAAGCCCGCCGCCAGAATGTGAAGGCCACCATGGCAGTGGCCCGCACCCAGGAGAAGGTCAACCGGGCCCAGGAGGCCTTTGACGGCGCAGGCGGCGCCATCCAGGGCTTTGCCCGTATGGAAGAAAAGGCCCAGGCCATGCTGGATCAGGCCAACGCCATGGCTGAGCTGAACCAGCGTCCCGCCGATCCGGCAGCGGCTTTGGAGGAGAAGTATTCTTCCGGCGGCAGCGCTGCTGTGGAAGACGAGCTGGCCAAACTCAAGGCCGAGATGGGGCTGTAAGATGGGTCGCGGCGGAAGAGGGGGCGGCGGCGGCCGCTCCAGCGGCGGCGGAGGAGGCCGTTCCTCTGGCGGACGGATGGGCGGCGGCTCCTTCGGTGGCCGCGGCGGCCGGTCCGGCGGTTCTTTCGGCGGCGGTTTTTCCCGTGGGCCTTCCAGGTCCTATGTGGGTGGCTGGCGTCCCACTTACCGGAGCAGCTGGGGCCCGCGCCGTCCTGCACCCGGCCCCGGACCTTCTCCCGGCGGCTGTGGCTGTCTGTGGAGTACATTCCTGCTGCCCATCCTGTTGGTGCTGGTGCTTTTCGTCCTTTTCTCCGGTGTGGGGAATGTGCTTCACGGCGGTTCCTTCCTCTCTTCGGGAAGCGGGGACATCACCCGCTCCACCGTCAAGCGGGAGCCGTTGGACAAGGCCTATGTGAATGAAACCGGTTATTATACCGATGAGCTGGGTTGGATTCGCAGCGGCAGCATCCTGGAAAAGGGCATGAAGGATTTTTATCAGGAAACCGGCGTGCAGCCCTATCTGTACATCACCGACACAGTCAACGGTACCACTGCTCCCACTTCGTCGGACATGGAAGCAGCCTGCCAGGCGCTGTACGATGAACTGTTCACCGATGAGGGACATATGCTGCTGTTGTTCCAGGAGTACAATTCCTCCGGGAATTACAATATGTGGTATGTGTGCGGCAAGCAGGCCAAAACCGTGCTGGACAGCGAGGCCATGGACATCCTGATGGATTATGTGGATCATTACTATTATTCCGATCTGGATGAGGACGAGATGTTTGCAAAGGCTTTCCAGAAGGCGGGAGACCGGATCATGTCGGTGACCCGTCCGGCCTGGATGATGCCTGCCATTATTCTGGGCGTGGTGCTGCTGGTGGCTTTGCTCTACACCTGGTGGAAAAAGGCCAAACAGCAGAAGAACCGGGAGGCTGAACAGACCAAAAAGATCCTGGAGACCGATCTCAGCACCTTTGAGGCTGAAGAGCTGAAAGATCTGGAAAACAAATACAAATAAACGAAAACAAGGCCCGGCGTCTGCCGGGCCTTGTGCTTTATGGGAGGGAAGAACATGGATATCCGATTGGAAAAGTGGAGCACGGAGGATGAAGCGGCGTTGGCCGTTCTGATGGACCGGGCTGACCGGCGGTATCTCAGCGACCGGCTGCCCAAGCCCTATACCCTGGAGAACGCCCGGTGGTGGCTGGAAATGGTGGCCCAGCAGGAAGGGAAGACCGGTTTGTTCCGCAAGATTTTAGTGGATGGGCACATCGTGGGGAATATCTCCGCCGAGGGCCAGGAAGATATCTACCGGAAAGATGCGGTGCTGGGTTATGTGCTGGACAAAGAGCAATGGGGCCGGGGGATTATGAGCCGGGCGGTGGAGCTGTTCTGTCCGCTGGTCTTCGACAGGCTGGATGTGCTGCGTCTCAGCGCCCGGATAATGGAAGAGAACATCCCTTCCCGCCGGGTACTGGAAAAGAACGGTTTTCAGCTGGAAGGCGTGGTGAAAATGGGGGGCTGGAAAGAGGAAAGAGCCCACGACCTTTGGCTTTATGGCAAGCTGAAAAACCAGAACGGACTTTAGTCTTTTACGCCATCGGCTCCTGGCAGAGTGAAGTAGGTCAGCTGCGACACTACCTCGGGAGTACACAGGCAGAGGCCGTGGCCCGATGGCGCCGGGAGAAGGGAAAGGTGCAGGCCGGGAAAGCGGGGGAAAGCTCCCTTTTCATCCACCAGGGAGAAGGTGGGCAGGCCCTGGGACAATCCCTGGCCGGTGTATTTGATATAGCTCTCCTTGGCGCTCCACAGAGGGAAGAAGGCATCGGGATGGGCTTTCAGGTATTCCTGCTCCAAGGGGTGGAAAAAGCGCCGGGAAAGGGCTTCTTTGCGGCAGGGGCGGGAAACTTGGTAATCCAGTCCCAAGGGCGCATCCCCAAAGGCACACATCCAGGTGTCACCGCTGTGGGTGATGGAAAAATGGAGCTGGGGAAAAGCTGGAAAATAGGGCTTTCCCCATTCTCCAAAGGCCAGCGGCTCTGTGACCGGTTTTCTATTGAGATAGATACCGGCCCCCTGGCGGAGCAAAGTATGGGAAGATCCAGCGGAAAGAGAAGAAGTGACCAAAAGAACTTTCATGGCATATCACCTTTCAAAACAGCCCCCAAGGCATTGCCTTGGGGGCTGTTGTTTTTGAAAAATTCCCCGCTATCCCAGATAGCAGGAG
>JAHZHY010000124.1:2750-7322 GCA_019420045.1 Clostridiales bacterium | reverse complement strand
TGCGGCAGGAGGAACCGTTTTCCACCTGGGTGATCAGGTCTTGCACAAAGGAATCGGTTTCGCTTTCAGCATTGACCAGCAGGGCGTCGCAGTATTCCCGCAGCTGCATGGGATTCTGGCCGGTCATGGCATCGGTAAGGCTCTGGGCAGCGGTGTCGCTCAGCTCCACCGTCACAGTCATTTCTCCGGCGGTCTGCTGGAGAAGCTGGAGAAGCTGAGTGGTGAGGGCCTCCTTGTCGGCATCTTTGTCGGTGACGATAAGATTGGTTTTGCCCCGGGGCGGATAACCCAGATTGCTGAGGATTACACCATCAAAGCCCAGGCTCTGGCAGGAGGTAAGCAGCTGGCCCATATATTCCCCGGTCTGAGAGGCGGAAGGAGCCAGCCAGGTGATGTTGTTGTAGTCCATCCACACGGCGCCGCTTTGGGTGCGCAGAGCGTTGTCCCGCAGGGCGCGGGGCACGATGTTGTCCCGGCAGACCGACAGCCGGGCAGAGAGGGAGAAGCCGGCCTCTTTCAATTCTGCCAGTCCTTCGGCCACACCGTCATAGGGCTGGGCCGAACCGGCCTGCTGGGCAATGGACGAATCGGTGGGAATGCCCACCCGGCCTTCCTCATCCTTTACTGTGAACACCAGAGCATTGCATCCGGCGTTCTGGGCTTGGGTGATCAACTGGGTACGGTAGCTTGCATCCCCGATGAGGGAAAGATCTCCTTCCATGGCAGTGACGGCGGGAGCAGATTCCGGAGGAGTTTCCTCTTCATCCTTGTCTTCGGGCTCCTTGGGATCATCTTCTTCTTTTTCCGAGCCGTCATCCACTACCAGGGGTACATCCTCCGGTGTGGTGGGCTCTTTCCCCGACAGGAAGGGGAAGTCAAAATAAAAACCGTCGGCCGTATAGACAATGTGCTCCTGAAGATAGAAATATCCACCGGCCAGAACACCTGCCGTGATCAGCAGAACCAGCAACAAGATGAGAAGCCGGCGGCCTTTTTTCCGGCCACGGCCATAATACACGGAATGAGTGGAGTTGATGCCTTTGCGCGCCACAGCTCCCGCCTCCTTTGCTTTCCAAAAAAGTCATTTCTTATATACTATATGAAATGGACGCCAGTTTCAACCGAAAAATGGTGAATTTTAGTGGAACAGTGAAAAAAAGACATGGAGAAGAAAAGAATTCACAAAAAGAAGGCCCGAAGGCCTTCTCAGACTATCAAAAAGCTTATTTGGTTGGAGGGAAGTATTTGTCCTGTTTTTCATCAATCTGCAAAAAGCCGCGGCTTGTGCGTGACTTTTTGCACCTATCAAGGGGCAAGCGTGGCCAACCGGCTGCGTGCAGACCCGTGCAAAAACTCAAAAAAGACTTTTTCGATACACAAAAAGAAGGCCCGAAGGCCTTCTTTTTGGCTTAAGATTACAGGGCCGACTGACGGGTTTCGCTGGTGATGGAGCTGGCCCGGACGATGAGCTTCCGGGGACATACCGCCACGCATTCGCCGCAGTTGACGCATTTGTCGTAATCAATGGAGGCCAGATTATCCACCACATGGATGGCGTCATGCTTGCAGGTCTTCTGGCACAGGGTGCAGCCGATGCAGCCGATGTTGCAGTTTTCACGCAGCACCGGGCCACGGTCGTGGGAGGAGCAGGAGACGAACACATCCTGCTTTTCAGAAACCAGGGAGATCAGATGCCGGGGACAGGAGGAAACGCAGATGCCGCAGGCACGGCATTTGTCCGCCTGCACCACCGCAACGCCGTTGACCACATGGATGGCGTCATAGGGACAGGCCTTCTCGCAGGTGCCGTAGCCCAGGCAGCCATAGGCACAGGCCAGGTCGCCGGAACCCACTTTGGAGGCGGCCAGGCAGTCCTGGATGCCTTCGTATTCAAACTTCCGCTTGGCATTGTGGCCGCCGCGGCAGTTCACATGGGCCACTTTCCGGTCCTGTGCAGAGACTTCCACGCCCATGATGGCGGCGATTTTGGCAGCGGTTTCCGGTCCGCCCACAGCGCAGCCATTGCAGGGAGCTTCCCCTGCCACCACGGCGCTGGCAAAGCCGGAGCAGCCGGGATAGCCGCAGCCGCCGCAGTTGGCCCCGGGCAGCACTTCGGTGATCTGGGGCAGGCGCTCGTCCTGCTCCACATGGAAAATCTTAGAGCTCACCGCCAGCAGCAGGCCGAAAAACAGGCCCATGGCCCCCAGGGCCACCACCGGGGCGACGATCGACAGTGTATACAAAGTGATTCACCTCATCTTCTTCATCGGGGATTGTGTTTTGATTAAAAGATCTTCAGCCCCTGGAATCCCATAAAGGCCATGGCCAGCAGGGAAGCGCTGATCAAAGCGATGGGGAAGCCCTCAAAGGAGGGGGGACATTCGGAAAACTCCAGCCGCTCCCGCACCGAGGCGAAGAGCACGATGGCCAGGGTGAAGCCGGCGGCGGCAGAGAAGCCGTAAACCACCGAACCGATGAAGTTCAGGTTGTTCTGCACATTGAGCAGAGCCACGCCCAGAACGGCGCAGTTGGTGGTGATCAGCGGCAGATAGATGCCCAGGGCCTGGTAGAGGGAGGGCATGCTCTTCATCAGGAACATTTCCACAAACTGCACCAGGCTGGCGATGATCAGGATAAAGGCCACCGTCTGCATATAGCCCAGATCAAAGGTCAGAAGGATATATTTGTTCACCAGATAGGTGACGGCAGAAGCCACCGTCATAACGAACATGACGGCCAGGCCCATGCCCAGGGCGGTCTCGGTTTTCTTGCTCACGCCCAGGAAGGGGCAGCAGCCGAGGAATTTCACCAAAACGAAGTTCTCCAGCAAAATGGCGCCCAGGGCCAGGGAAAAGAGTTCGGTAAAGCTCATAAATTAGGCCCCTTTCTTTTTCAGGATCTTTTGGAACAGGGCGATGACAAAGCCCAGGGTCAAAAATCCGCCGGCGGGCAGGATCATCATGATGGCCGGCTGGAAGTTGTCCCCGAAGAGGGGATGACCCAGCAGGGTGCCGGCGCCCAGGATCTCACGGATGGTGGACAAAATGCACAGGGCAAAGGTGAAGCCCAGACCCATGGCAAGACCGTCCACCAAAGAGGGGATGACCTTGTTCTTGGAAGCAAAAGCCTCAGCACGGGCCAGAATGATGCAGTTGACCACGATCAGCGGGATGAACAGGCCCAGGGATTTGGACAGATCAGGCAGATAGGCCTGCATCAGCAGATCCACCGCCGTAACAAAGCCGGCGATGATGGTGATATAGGCGGCGATACGCACCTTGGGGGGGATGCGCTTCCGCAGAAGGGAGATGACCACATTGGAGCAGATGAGAACTGCGGTGGCGGCCATGCCCATGCCGAAGCCGTTTTCCAAAGAAGTGGTGGTGGCCAGAGTGGGGCACATGCCGATCAGCTGCACCAGCACCGGGTTGTTGGTAAAAAGCCCTTCATAGAGCTGACGGAGAAAATTTTTCACGATGCACCCTCCTTACTGGGCCAGGGAAGCGGCCAGGTCCAAAGCGGACTGGACGCCCGAGGTGACGCCGTTTGAGGTGATGGTGGCACCCGACAGGGCCACGATTTCCCCTTCGACGCCGGTGGCCGATTTCACAACGGTGAGATCGCCCTGCTGGCCCTCATACTGCTGGAGAAATTCCGGTTTTTCAGCGTTGGCGCCCAGACCGGCGGTTTCGCTCATGTCCACGATCTGCACGCCCAGCACGGTGCCTTCACCGCTGACGCCCACGATCATGGTGATCTCGCCGCCGTAGCCCGAGGGGGCTACCTGGACGCAGATGCCATCGGGAGAGCCGTCCCGGATGATCTGATAGGCATCCTGGATGGTTTCGTCCTGAATGTCGGCCTCCAGGGGCTCAAAGGTGGCGTCGGTGCCGCACACAGCGCCCATGGCGTCCTGAATCTGCTGCTCTTTCAAAGCGGCGATCTTGTCCCGGGTCAAAGCGTCCACGCAGCCCAGGCACAGAGCAACCACAACAGTGATGGCCAGAAGGGCGCCGCCCAGATGAAGCAGGTCTTTTTTCAGGCTGTCGTTCATTTGCTTTTCCCTCCTTCCGGGGTCTTAACGGCCTTGGGAGGAGCCACAAAGCCGTATTTGCGGGGTCTTGTCACCTTTTCGATGAGGAACACGGTGGCGTTCATCACCAGGATGGAATAACTGACGCCTTCCGGCATATTGCCGAAGAAGCGGATGAACACCGTCAGCAGGCCGCAGCCGATGCCGAAGACCACCTGACCCTTTTTGGTCACAGGGCTGGTGGAATAGTCGGTGGCCATGAAGATGGCACCCAGCATCAGACCGCCGCTGCACAGCTCGGCCAGCATGAATTCCACTCTTCCGTTGCCGTGGGGGAAGAGGAAGCACAGAAGGGCCACGGTGCCCAGATAAGCCACAGGGGTGTGGAAGGTGATGACCTTCCGGGAGATGAGATACAGGCCGCCGGCCAGAAGGGCCAGAGCGGAGATCTCACCCATGGAGCCGCCCACCATGCCCAGAGCCAGGTCGGTGAGAGAGGCGTTGGGCATCATTCCCTGGTTCAGGCTGGCCAGAGGAGT
>JAHZHY010000124.1:0-2728 GCA_019420045.1 Clostridiales bacterium | reverse complement strand
ATGGCAGGCCAGGTGGTCATGATCACCGGGAAGCTCATGAGAAAAGCACGGGCGCTGAGGGCGGGGTTCATGAAGTTTTTGCCGATGCCGCCGTACAGCTGCTTGACCACGATGATGGCGAAAGCGTCGCCGATGAGAACCATCCACATGGGGGAGGACACCGGCAGGCAGTAAGCCAGCAGAATACCGGTGACCAGGGCGGAACAATCGCCGATGGTCACAGGCTTTTTCATCAGTCTCTGATAAAGCCACTCAAAAAACAGGCAGCCTGCGGCGGAGACCGCCGTCAGGGTCAGAGCACGGGGGCCAAAGACATAGATGGCAATGGCCAGGGCGGGCATCAGGGCGATGATCACATCCAGCATAATCTGCCGGGTGTTGTCCTCGTGCCGGATATGGGGGGAGGAAGAAACCGTCAATTTGCTCAAATCAGCCATAGGAACCTCACTTTCTGCGCGCGTTCAAGATCCGCTGCTTGGCCGAGCGGATGCCCTGGACCAGCGGCAGCTTGCCGGGGCAGACATAGGTACACGCGCCGCACTCGATGCAGTCGAGGGCGTCATATTTTTCACAGGCCTCCAGATTGCCCTTTTCTCCATAGAGGTAGATGTAAGTGGGCATCAGGCGCATGGGGCAGGCCTCCACGCATCGGCCGCAGCGGATACAGGAAGGGGTCTTGGAACCCTTGGCTTCGTCGCCGCAGAAGGCCAGGATGGCATTGGTGCCTTTGAAGATGGGGGCGGTGAGATCGAACTGAGCCACGCCCATCATGGGGCCGCCCATGAGGATCTTGTTGGGTTCCTCTTTGAAGCCGCCGGCCGCTTCGATCACTTCCCCGATGGGGGTGCCCACCCGCACTTCCAGGTTCTTGGGCGCGGTGATGGCCGAGCCGGAGACCGTGACAATGCGGCGGATGTCGTTCATGCCGGTGCGGAATTTCCGGGCGATGGTGGCGCAGGTGTCCACATTGAACACCACGCACCCGGCGTCGGCGGGCAGCTTGCCCGAAGGCACTTCCCGGCCGGTGAGGGCGAAGATCAGCTGTTTTTCTGCGCCCTGGGGGTACTTGGTCTTGAGACGGCACAGCTCGATGGAGCCGTCGGCGGGCAGCAGCTTTTCCACATGGGAAAAGACATCGGCCTTGTTTTCCTCCACGGCCAGCTTGGCCTTCTGAAGGCCCAGAGCCTTGAGCAGGATCTTGATGCCCAGGATCACATCGTCGGTCTGTTCCAGCATGACCCGATGGTCGGATGTGATGTAGGGTTCGCACTCAGCGCCGTTGAGGATCAGGGTATCGGCCTTGCCCAGGCCGGAGCGGATCTTCACATCGGCCGGGAAGGTGGCGCCGCCGTGGCCCACGATGCCGGCTTCACGAATGGCGTTGATGATCTCCTCCTGGGTCATGGCGTCCATATCCAGGGGATGGAGCGAGGGGTCCGGGGTGTCCTGGAAGTCATTTTCAATGACCACCGACAGCACCTTGGACCCATTGGGATGGGGACGGGGCGCCACATCCACCACAGTGCCGGAAACGGTAGCGTGGATATTGGCGCTTACATTGCCGCCCGCTTCAGCCACCAGCTGGCCCAAAAAGACTTGATCGCCTTTTTTGACCACCGGTTTGGCCGGGGCGCCGATGTGCATCGAGACGGGAAGCACCACCTGTTTGGGCGGGGCCATGGGCTCGATGGCCTTTTTGTTGGTTGCAGCCTTTTGATCGTCGGGGTGAATACCCCCGCGGAATGTGTAGGCCATAGTCTCACCTCACAAAGATAATATGCAGAGAAGGGAAGTCCTCAGTTTCCCCTTTTACACAATGCAGTTTATTATAATACAAAAAAACGAAATCCGCAACAAAAATGCGGAAATATCCCGAAAAAAAGATGAAAAATCATGGAATTGATAATTAAATAACAAAATTGAAAAAAATTCCTTCTCCTTGGGGACGGCTCTCTTATATCAGAAAAACAGATGATGAAAAGTATAAATAAGAAGTTTTTCAAATGGGTTGGAAAAATAGAACAAAAACGGAATCGAGAAATTATATGAAATGAATCTTGTCTTTCCAGGGGTTTTTATATAAAATGATGAAAAGGAGGAAATACTATGAAAAAGAGGTTTGTTCTGGGTTTCCTGATTGTGTTGGATTATTTTATTGGCATTTATTTGGGTTACCAGCGAAGCGTCAGCTACTACATCCTGGCCGTTCCGGGGATTCTGGTGGGACTTTTCCAGGGCGTGTGCATAGGGCTTTTGGTGTGGGGACGGATGGAAGACCTTTCTCTGAAAAATTTGAAGCTGGATGCATTTTCCGCTGTGCGCCTGGTAATCACCCTGGTTTTGCTGGTTGTCGCCCATCTGATCGCCTGGCGCTGGGGCAATTACAACAGCTTTTTGCCCTATTGGCCTTTGATGGGCATGATCGCCGGCATGAATCTGCCTGGCATTTTCCTCCGGGGAGCTTACGGCAAGGGCGCCTATAAAAAAAGATAAATCTTAAATTTCCCCTGGTTTTCCAGGGGAAATTTTTTTGCCTGTTTTACTTTTTCCTTCTCTGCGGTATACTGGAAACAGCCACTATATTTACGCAAAGGAGAGAACTTCCATGACATTTCAGGAAATGCCTTATGAGCGGGTGGACCTGGCCGTTTTGTGCAAGGTCTATGAAGATCTGAAAGCCCGGATGGAAGGGGCTAAAACAGCAGAGGAAGCTGCCGCTTTGCTGGAT
>JAHZHY010000123.1 GCA_019420045.1 Clostridiales bacterium | reverse complement strand
CGCCGCCAGACCCTTGCAAAAACTCGAAAAAGTGGCTTTTGCCACTTTTTCGACACGCTCAGACGCCGGTTTGATCCGGCGTCTTTTTTTATCGGGTTTATCGGGGCAGGACAAGGCCGATGAGGAGCAGCATCCCCACCAGCAAAAGAAAGGCCCAGAAGCTGACAGCGATCAGGCAGATCCAGGGACGGCGCCGGTCGCAGAAGGGAAATTTGCTCCAGATG
Source organism: Clostridiales bacterium (assembly GCA_019420045.1). Classification (GTDB taxonomy): domain Bacteria; phylum Bacillota; class Clostridia; order Oscillospirales; family Butyricicoccaceae; genus Pseudobutyricicoccus. The sequence goes on along the minus strand of JAHZHY010000123.1, from coordinate 1,958 downwards.
TTCCGATAATTGCCCAGCCACAGGGTTTCAACCAGGAAAATCAGGAAAACACCCACCTGAAAGACCCGCAGCGTGGCCTTCGTTCCCTCTTCCAGCTGAATGGAAGAACACATGGATAGAAGCAGCAGATACCACAAAACGCCCAGGCCGACTTGCCACACCCGGCCGCTGCGCAGGCCAGGAGGAAGCCAGCTTCGCCAGCCGTTCGGTCCTTCCGGATGGTGGGGCCACCGGCGATGCAGAGCCCTTGCCAGCTCGTCTACTGATTGAAAGCGCCGGGAAGGCTCCATGGCCAGGCATTTGTTGACCACCGGGGCCAGCGGCCCCTGGTAAGTAGGCGGGGAGGGCAGTTGGCCGGTGAGCATTTCGTGGAGCAGCACGCCCAGGGCATAGATATCCGCCGTAGGCTGAGAGGGAGAAAAACCGTATTGTTCCGGAGCGGCGTAGCCCGCCGTGCCGATGAGCACCGTATCCTGCCCTTTTCCGGGGGAAACCGCCTTGGCCGCATTGAAATCCACCAGAAAAAGCTGATTCTGAGGGGTGAGGATCAGGTTGCTGGGTTTGATGTCCCGATGGACGATGGGGGGTGAAAGGGCATGCAAAGGGCGGAGAATTCCGCACAGCTGGCGAAGAATGGAGACGGCCTCCTGAGTTGAAAGAGTTCCCTTTTCCTCCAGAATCTCTTTGAGGGAACGGCCGGAAATATATTCCTCGATGACAAACAGCGGCCCGTCTCCCTGTATCAGCTGGAAAATGCGGGGGATACCCGGCTGAGGATTCTGCTGAAGATAACGATACACTTGCAGATCGTAAACCTCCAGGGCTTTTTTCACATAGATTTTTTGCGTTTCTGTGTGCTGTACCAGCCATACCCGGTGATTTTCGTTGAGCAGGGCGATCTCCCGGTAATAAGACAGCTGCAGCTGGCTTTCCAGATCCATCTCTTGACCCAGCCTCCAGTCCTTGGTAATATAAAGGGACAACGCTATGATACCACAAGGGAGGAACGGATGAAAGAGCCAAGAAAGGACAGCACCTCTTCTTTGCTGGAGGTTTTGCGCTCGGCCCACCCGGAGGACATTGGCGAATACCATCGCCGGTATCTTCAGGGAAAGGTGCCCACCTTTGCCAGCTGGGTGGATGCGATCATAGAGAGCAAAGGGATGACCCGGCAGGAGATCTTTCAGCGGGCCGACATTCCCCAGAAATACGGTTATAAGCTGCTGGCAGGAGAAAAGCATACCACCGACCGGGACAAACTGCTGCGGCTGTTTTTTGCCATGGAGCTGGATCTTTCCCAGGCCCAGCGGGGCTTGGAGCTTTATGGCCTGGCGGCCTTATATCCCCGGAAAAAACGGGATGCCATATTGATCATCGCTTTCAATCGAGGCATATCATGGGTGGATCAGGTGGACGATCTTCTGATCCAGCATGGTGAGCCTCCTCTTTCCCGATGCCGGGACTGATTTCCCCCTGTTTGGGGGAAACAGTCCTGGCTTTTTTTGTTATGATGCACATTGCAAAGTGCAAAAAGCACAAAGCACAGGGAAGGAGGAAGAAAAATGGATGGCAAGACCCTGGCCGGTATTCTGCGGGAAAAGTACCAGGGAGCCAGCCGGAACGAAGCGGCATGCCAGGTGCATTTGTTCGGCATCCAATATGCCGGAGCGCTGCGGGAATGTTCCTGGCCTCTGCGGGAGATCGTCAAGGAGTCGGGCATCGGCATGGGGTATCTGTCCGAGGTGAACAAAGGCATCAAGCTGGCCCGGTATGTCCAGCTGAAAGAGGAGATCGCCCCAGGCGATGCTCCTACGCAAAATGGGAAACTGTAAGGGAAAGAGAGGAAAAACAAATGAAAACAGCAAAGCTGATCATCGGCATTATCAGCATCGTTCTCACTTTTTTGGTGCTGTTCCAGTCCTGCGCTGCCGGACTGGGGGACGCCATGATGGATGAAG
>JAHZHY010000122.1 GCA_019420045.1 Clostridiales bacterium | reverse complement strand
ACCATGTAGAGCAGGCCGGTTCCTTGGTAGAGCCTGACCGTCTCCGTTTTGACTTCACCCATTTCAGCGCCGTCACACCGGAAGAGCTGATGGAAGTGGAAAAGCAGGTAAACGAAGAGATCCTGCGGGACGATGTGGTAAATATTTCGGAAATGCCCATCGACGAAGCCAAGAAGCTGGGGGCCATGGCCCTGTTCGGCGAGAAATACGGCGATCAGGTCCGGGTGGTCCGGATGGGGGATTACTCCATCGAGCTGTGCGGCGGCACCCATGTGCCCAACACTGCCCGGGTGGGCCTGCTGAAGATCGTCAGCGAAGCCTCGGTGGCCGCCGGTGTCCGCCGTATCGAAGCGGTGGTGGGCAGCCAGGTGGCGGCCATGCTCCATGAAAAAGAGCAGATGATCGCCCAGGCTGCGGCGGCCATCAAGTCCTCTCCCATGGAGCTGGTGAACAAGGCCCAGCAGACCATGAATGATCTGCGCCAGGCCCTCCACAAGGTGGACAAGCTCAGCGCCCGGGTGGCGGCTCTCCGTTCGGTGGAGATGCTCAACTTTGCCCATACCGCCGGGGACAGCGGTGTCAATGTGCTGGCCATGAAGGTGGACGATATGAGTTCCGATATGCTGCGCACTCTCAGCGACGATCTGCGGGACAAGGCTCCCAACCTGGTGAGCGTGTTGGCTCTGGTCACAGAGGAAGGCAAGATCAACTTTGTGGCGGCCTGCGGTAAAGAAGCGGTGAAGAAGGGCGCCCATGCGGGCAACATCCTCAAGCAGGTGGCCAAAATGACCGGCGGTGGCGGCGGCGGACGCCCGGACAGCGCCACAGCAGGCGGCAAAGACCCCTCCAAGCTGGAAGAGGCTCTGGAAGCAGTGAACAACATCGTGGAAGAAATGGTAAAGTGAGGGATAGACAATGGATGATTGCCTGTTTTGCAAGATCGTAAAGGGAGAGATCCCCTCCAAGAAGGTTTATGAAGATGAGAAGGTCTATGCCTTCTATGACATCGAGCCGGCGGCGCCGGTGCACTTCCTAGTCATTCCCAAGGAGCACATCATGAGCTCCTGCGGCGAGGTGACCGAGGAGAACAGCGCCATCATCGGCTATATTTATCAGGTTATTGCCAAGTTAGCCCGGGAATTGAAGCTGGACAAGGGCTATCGGGTGGTGACCAACTGCGGCGAAGATGCCGGGCAGACGGTGCAGCACATCCATTTCCATGTGCTGGCCGGTGGTCCTCTGGGCAAGATGGCCTGATTTGAGATGAAGCAGTGGCTGGGACGGTTTCCGGCGCAGCGGCCCCTTTGCTGGGCCGCTGCCGGTGCCGTCTGCGCCATTTTTGGCAGCGCTTTGGCATTTTGCCATGGTTTCGCTTTGGGAAAGCTGGCATTGGCCGGGGCGCTGTTTTTCGGTTTGTTTCTGCTGACCCTGCCTTGGGGCCGGCGGAACGGGCTTTTGCTGTGCCTGGCCTTTGTGGGGCTGGGCACAGCCTTTTTCGGATTTTGGCGCCTTGTTCGGGCAGAGCCCCAGCTGGCTTTCAGCGGTTGGTCGGGAACCATGGAGTGCATGGCCTTGGAGGAGGCCCAGGGCAAAGGCAGCTATGGGATGGTGCAGGTGCGGGTTCTGGCTCTGGGGGAGGAGGAAGTGAACTTTTCCTTGCCTCTGTATCTGGAGGATGCCTCTCCTGAAATAAAGACCGGAGAGCATTTTACAGTGGAAGTGCGTCTGTCCCGGGCTCCTTTGGAAGTGCGGCGTGGTTTTTCGCCGGAGGGGATCTTTTTGCAGGCCTCCCAGACCGGAGAGATTCAAATGAAAGATGGAGAAACGCCTTGGTGGCTTCGGCTGCAGGATTTGGGCCAGCAGGTGGCGGAAGTGGCCGGAAAATGGCTTCCACAAAGGGAGAGTGCCTTGCTCATCGGCATCATCACGGGAAATAAAGAGGATTTCACTATCCAACAAAGGCGGGATCTGAACCTCAGCGGCACAGCCCATCTGGCGGCGGTGTCCGGGCTTCATGTGTCTAGTCTGCTGGGAGTGGCCTTCGCTCTCTTTGGCCAAAAGGTTGGGAGCCTTGTGGGGATTCCGCTGTGTCTGATGATGGTGGTGCTGGCCGGAGGAACGCCCTCGGTGCTGCGGGCGGTGATTATGACCTTTTTCGCCATGGCCGCCTTTTGGATGGGCCGGGAAAAGGACACACTGTCCTCTTTGTCGGCAGCACTTTTGCTGCTGCTTCTACTCTCTCCCATGAGTGTGCTGGATGTGGGATTGCAGCTTTCCTTTGCTTCGGTATTGGGCATCGGGTTGTTGTTTCCGCCGATGGAGCAGGTCATTCTGGAAAAATTGGACGGGAAGCACCGCTTGCTGGGAAAGCTTCTGAAGGGCATGGCGGTGACGCTGGCGGCTCAGGCTTTTACCCTGCCCATTGTAATACTGGCCTTTCAGCGGGTGTCCCTCCTGGCTCTGTTTTCCAATTTGCTTATTGTGCCGTTGCTGGCGCCAGTGCTTGTGCTGGGGCTTTGTTTTGTGGTGGCGGGCAGCTTCTGGCCTGCGCTGGGCAAAGGTCTTTCCCTGGTGCTTCACCCCATGCTTTGGTGGATCGATCTGGTGCAGCGCAAGACGGCGGCGCTCCCTTTTTCTTCGGTGAGCAGCGGTGGTGTGATGCTGTTCTTTTCCCTTTTGGGATTGGGTGTGGCCCTGTTTTTCTTCCGAAGGAAAGAAGGAGTGGGCCGAGGGCTTGCAACCTATTTTCTCTGTGGT
>JAHZHY010000121.1:2853-6776 GCA_019420045.1 Clostridiales bacterium | reverse complement strand
TTTTATAATCGGCGTAATCGCTCAATGCCATCACCTCGTTTTTATTGTACTTCCTCTCCCCCCGGCCAGTATGCATTGCAAATGCAATGCATACATAAAAGAAAATATGGTGTAAACTGGGGGAAACGGAAGTCAAAGGCAAGTGATGGCGGTGAAATTCAAAATTCCCACAATTCCATCCACGGTGAACAAGACCATCCGCTTCCCCTCCGACCTGGTCAATGAAGTGGAAAAACTGATCCAGGGCCAGAACTGCACTTTTTCCGCCTTTGTCATTGCCGCCGTCCGGGCCGCTGCTCAATCTGCTCAGGAGCAGAAAATCGCCTGCGACCGCAATTCTTCTTTTCAAAGGCATCACGGGAAATCTTGACAGGAAAATCCCCTTCCAGTATAGTATGCTTATCTTAAAAGGGCAAATTTCTGCCCTAGGAAAAAGGAGGAATTCCTATGAAACCCATGTTTCGCATCTGCCGTCACTGCGGTAACCTGGTAGGGGTGATCCACGACTCCGGCGTCCCCATGATCTGCTGCGGCCAGCCCATGGACCTGCTGGAAGCCAACACCACCGATGCCAGCACCGAAAAGCATGTGCCCCAGGTTCAGCTGGATGGCGATACCCTCACCGTCACTGTGGGCTCTGTTGCCCATCCCATGGAGCCGGAACACCTGATCCAGTGGATCTATGTCAAGACCCAGAAGGGCGGCATGCGCAAAGCTCTTCAGCCCGGCGATGAACCCAAAGCCGTCTTTTGCGTGAAAGATGACAAGGCCCTGGAAGTCTATGCTTATTGCAACCTTCATGGCCTGTGGATGGCTCAGGTCTGATCCCTCCTGACACACAAAAACCGCCCTCTTCTAAAGGGCGGTTTTTTCTATCGGAAAAGTGTCAAAAGCCACTTTCCCGAGTTTTTGCAAGGGTCTGTGCGCACGCCTTTGGCGCACACTTGCCCCTTGAGAGGTGCAAAAAACCACGCACAGGTCGCGGCTCTTTGCCGATTGATGAAGAAGGAAGCAAACTATTCCCCCAGCCATATATGTTTTCTGACACCCCGATCCGTCCTCTTCTCAAAAGGCGGTTTTTGTATCTCTCCCTGAGATGCTGCATTTTCCGCCCCATCGGGAAAAAATTTTCCTCCCCCTTGACAAAGGGCCGGGGCAATGGTATAGTAATGCACAGTTAGTTAAGGCTAACCAATCCCGAAGGAGGAATCCCTATGAATCTCACCCATGCGCAGGAAGGCGTGGAATACATCGTCAAAGAGATCCTCACCGACGATGAAGAGCTGGACAGTTTCCTGTTTTCCCTGGGCTGTTTCAGCGGCGAGCCCATCACCGTCATTTCCCACCGGAAGGGCGGCTGTGTGGTCTCCATCAAGGACGGCCGCTACAACATGGACACCCAGCTGGCCGCAGCCATCCAGATCTGATTCTTTTTTTTGAAGGGCGGTTAGCTTCCGCTAATCCGTCTTTTCTTTCCCCATAGAGTTAGTATATGCTAATCACAATGTATATCACCCGACCAAAAGGCCGGGTATAGAGGAGGAATAAAGAATATGAGAATCGCGCTGACGGGCAATCCCAACAGCGGCAAGACCACCATGTACAACGCCCTCACCGGCCGCAACGAGCGGATCGGCAACTGGGCGGGGGTCACCGTGGAAAAGAAGGAAAGCCCCATCAAAAAGGCCTTTTATTCCGGCTCTCCGGAGCTGACGGCGGTGGATCTGCCGGGGGCCTATTCCATGTCCCCCTTCACCTCGGAGGAAAGCATCACCAGCTCCTATGTGAAGCATGAGCACCCCGACGCCATCATCAACATCGTGGACGCCACCAACCTCAGCCGCAGCCTGTTCTTTACCACCCAGCTGCTGGAACTGGGCATCCCTCTGGTGGTGGCGCTGAACAAAAGCGATCTGAACGAAAAATCAGGCAACCGGATCGACACCAAAAAGCTCAGTGAGCTGCTGGGCTGTCCTGTGGTGGAGACGGTGTCCACTTCCTCAGGGCACACCGGGCTCAAGGAAGCAGTCTCCCAGGCGGTCTCTCTGCTGGGGCAAACGCAGAAGGCCCCCTATTCCCAGGGGAGTGTGGATCTGACCAGCAAAAAGGCGGTGGAACAGGCCGACCGGGCCCGCTTCGCCTTTGTAAACACCATCGTCTCCCAGGTGGAAACACGCAAAACCCTCACCCGGGAGAAAAACAGCCAGGACCGGCTGGACAATGTGCTCACCAACAAATGGGCGGGCATCCCCATTTTTGCTGCCGTCATGTTCCTGGTGTTCCAGATCTCCCAGGCCTGGGTGGGCCCCTTCCTGGGCGATACCCTGGCCGCCTGGATCGAATCCTTCCAGGGCACGGTGAGCGGCTGGATCGAAGGCAGCTCTCCCCTGCTGAAGGCCCTGCTGGTGGACGGCATCATCGGCGGCGTAGGCGCTGTGCTGGGCTTTTTGCCCCTGGTGATGGTGATGTACTTCCTCATCGCCCTGCTGGAAGACTGCGGCTATATGGCCCGGGTCAGCGTGGTTCTCGACCCCATCTTCAAGAAAGTGGGCCTGTCGGGCAAATCGGTGATCCCCTTTGTCATCGGCACCGGCTGCGCCATTCCCGGCGTCATGGCCTGCCGCACCATCCGCAATGAAAGAGAGCGGAAGGCCACCGCCATGCTCACCCCCTTCATGCCCTGCGGCGCCAAGCTGCCGGTGATCGCCCTGTTTGCCGGCGTCTTTTTCCATGACGCCTCCTGGGTGGGCACGCTGATGTATTTTGCAGGCATCCTGCTGATTTTCCTGGGGGCGCTGCTCATCGGTAAGATCGCAGGCTACAAAAACCGGAAGTCCTTCTTCCTCATCGAGCTGCCCCAGTACAAAATTCCCAGCCTGAAGCGGGCCACCCTGGCCATGCTCTCCCGGGGCAAAGCCTACATCGTCAAGGCCGGTACCATCATTCTGCTGTGCAACACGCTGGTGCATCTGATGCAGAACTTCACCTGGCAGTTCAAGTTTGTAGAAGAAGGCATGGAGAGTTCCTCCATCCTGGCCTCCATCGCCGGTCCCATCGCCTTTTTGCTCATTCCCCTGGGCTTTGGCGTGTGGCAGCTGGCTGCCGCCGCTGTCACCGGCTTTATCGCCAAGGAAAATGTGGTGGGCACCCTGGCCGTGGTCTACGGCATCACCAACTTCATCAATGTGGATGACCTGGTGCTCACCCACGGGGCCGATCAGGTGGCCGCCATCTTCGGCCTGAGCCAGGCCGCCGCCCTGGCCTACCTGATGTTCAACCTGTTCACCCCTCCCTGCTTTGCCGCCATCGGCGCCATGAACTCGGAGATCCGGGACAAAAAATGGCTGCTGGGAGGCATCGGCCTTCAGTTTGCCACAGGCTATGTGGTGGCCTTCCTGGTCTACCAGATCGGCACACTGGTCACCACCGGCGCCTTTGGACAGGGCTTTGTCCCCGGGCTCATCGCCGTGCTGGCTATCGTGACGGTATTCGCCATCCTCATCCGCCGCACCGACAAACAGCTGGCCCGGTCCTACGCACTGAACGCCGGTGACTGATAACGCTATCTCTCAGGCCTTTTCTCAAAAAGGAGGTTTTTCAGAATGTCCCCTATGGACTTTATTTTGCTGGGAGTGATTTTCGCCCTGGTGGCCCTGGCCGCCCGGTATGTACACAAAGCAAAAAAAAGCGGCTCCCCCTGCATCGGCTGTGACGCCGGAAAGGGCTGCTGCCACTGCTGCTCCACAGCACAAAAGAAAAAGTAACCCCCAAACCCCAATCCCCGGAGGCAAAGCCTCCGGGGGATTTTTGCGCCGCACCCTTCTTCCTGCCGCTGCATATCATGGGCGTGGGACGATGGCAATGCCATCTCCCCATGCCTATTTTTCCATTCAGGAGGTTTTTCCCATGGCGGATATCAAACA
>JAHZHY010000121.1:0-2802 GCA_019420045.1 Clostridiales bacterium | reverse complement strand
TGTCCTTGCAATACAGCACCAGCTTCTCCCTCAGCGGTATGGAGGAAGCCAACATTGATTTGCAGCTGAATGTTGCGCCCCCGCCCCCATCCACCCTGACAGGTGTTGTCACCGATGGCGAAAGCCCGGTGGCCGATGCCACCGTCAAGGTCTTTGACAGCGCCGGTATGCCCTATCAGCACACCCTCACCAACGCTTCCGGCCTGTATTCCATCACCGATCTGCCTGCGGGAAGCTATACCGTGGCCGCCGCCAAGGAGGGCTATCTCCTTTCTCCGGCCACCGGCGTCACCCTCTCCGCCGGTTCCACCCAGAATGTGCCTTTGCTGCTCACCCCGGAACCCACCTTGTCCCTGGGCACCATTGCCGGCGTGCTGTCGGTGCTCCAGCCGGAAGGGGCTCCCCTGCCCCTGGGTGGCGCCAAGATCACCCTGATCTCCTCTGCCGGTGAGACGGTGGCCGTCACCACCTCCGCCCCCGACGGAGAATTCGCCTTCTATGATCTCATGGACGGCGTCTACACCCTGACCGCTTCGGCCCAGGGCTATCTCTCCGCTGGAAATATGCTGGCCACCGTCCAGAATGGCAGCGTAGTGAATGTGACCATGGCTATGCAGGTGGACAGCCGCACCTATAACGGCACGGTGTCCGGCATCATCCGCAACAGTTCCGGTCAGGCGGTGGCCGGGTGCTTTGTGGGCCTGTATCAGGTGACCACCATTCAGGGCGTGACCACCGAAACCCTGGTGGCCACCACCAAGACCAACAGCGAGGGCAAATATCTTTTCGGCGGTGTGCTGGCCGGCGATTATCTGGTGAAAGCCAAGCTGGAAAAGTAAAAAAACTCTGTCAAAGCCCGCCCTGCCCCTTCTCTCTCCGGGAAGGGGCAGAGCACCGGGCCGACCTGACCCTCTTTCCCCCTGCTCCCGCCGGAGTGATGGTGGAGCTGCTCTGCCCCAGTCCTCTGGACTGGGCCTGCCTGGATCTTCCGGGAGGAAACCGGCGTTTCCACTCCTTTTTCCATGCCGGACGGATCTTCTTTTCCGCCCTTCCCCCCGGCCCTGCCTTTCTCACCCTGGGCCGGGGGAACAGGCGGGCCTACATCGGCCTGTTTCTGCCTCCTGGAGAGCACATCGCTTTTTCTTTTTTCTGGGAAACCTTTTGTTTTTTCTACACCCGGGAGCCATTTTTGCCCCCGGATTTTTTTAATTCTTTCTTCCTTTGATAAAACTTTCCGAAGAACAATCTGTTCTGAAAAGTTTTTTTCTATCCTTTGGGCTCATACTGAAATTGGTGATCGCTATGTGGCAATATCGAAGAATCCGGGATCTGCGGGAAGACCGCGATATGACCCAACAGGAAATCGGCAATGCGCTTGGGTATTCCCAGCGCACCTATGCCTATTATGAAAGCGGTCAGCGAATGATCCCCCCTCAGGTGCTCTGTGCCTTGGCGGATTTTCACCAAGTGAGCGTGGATTATATCCTGGAACGCACCGACCAGAAAAAAATCAACCGATAACACAGATTTCCCTAAAAAAATCCCCTGCGCGCCACTGGCGTACAGGGGATTTTTATTTTGGAACATCAATTCAAAAAGTCTTTCAGCTTTTTGCTGCGGGAAGGATGACGCAGCTTCCGCAGGGCCTTGGCCTCGATCTGGCGGATGCGTTCTCTTGTCACATTGAACTCCTTGCCCACTTCCTCCAGCGTGCGGGTGCGGCCGTCCTCGATGCCGAAGCGCAGGCGCAGCACCTTTTCCTCCCGGGGGGTCAGGGTCTTGAGCACCTCCACCAACTGCTCTTTCAGCAAAGTGAAGGAAGCCACCTCTGCCGGTTCGGGAGCATCGTCGTCGGGGATGAAGTCGCCCAGATGGCTGTCCTCTTCCTCGCCGATGGGGGTTTCCAGGCTCACCGGCTCCTGGGCGATCTTCATGATCTCCCGCACCTTGTCGGCGGGGATGCCCATCTCGTCGGCGATCTCCTCGGGAGAGGGATCGTGGCCCAGCTCCTGAAGCAGCTGGCGGGACACACGGATGACCTTGTTGATGGTCTCCACCATATGCACCGGGATACGGATGGTGCGGGCCTGGTCGGCGATGGCCCGGGTGATGGCCTGGCGGATCCACCAGGTGGCGTAAGTGGAGAACTTATAGCCCTTGGTGTAATCGAATTTCTCCACCGCTTTGATCAGGCCCAGGTTGCCCTCCTGGATCAGGTCCAGAAACAGCATTCCACGGCCCACATACCGCTTGGCGATGGACACCACCAGACGCAGGTTGGCTTCGGCCAGGCGCTTTTTGGCCTTCTCGTCCCCTTCCAGCATCCGCTTGGCAAGCTCGATCTCCTCATCGGGGGACAGCAGGTCCACCTTGCCGATCTCCTTCAGATACATCCGCACCGGGTCGTCGATGGCCAGACCTTCCGCTAAAACGGTGTCGTCGGGCACTTCTTCCTCGTGGATGTCCTGGATCTCCTGCAGGTCCGGATCGTCCAGATCCATCATGGGCACTTCCGGCAGGCCGTCTTCCTCTTCCACGGCGATGCCGATGCCCATCTGTTCCAGCATCTCCATCATCTTGTCCTGCTGCTTGCTGTCCAGTTCCAGCTCGTCAATGGCCAGATTCAGCTCTTTCATGGTGATTTTGCCGTTTTTCTTGGCATTGTCCAGCAGAGCCTTGATGATCTGCTGCTTGCTCTGGGTAGCCTCCTGGCTCTTGTCGTTCTTCTTGTTCTTGTCTTCCGCCATTCTTACATTCCTCCACGCTCTTGCTGCCGCCGGAGCCGGCGCTGGGCCAGCTCCA